>NZ_CAPG01000065.1:0-127523 GCF_000321185.1 Bacillus sp. AP8 | reverse complement strand
ATTTTTTGCTGAAACAACTTTTTAAATTATATCATTTAAGTTATTTGTTTGTCAATAACTTTTTTCATTGTTTTTCAAGTGACAACTTTTATATATTACCACTTCAAACAATTTCTGTCAACAAGTTTTTTATTACCTTGTCGACTTTTTATATTATATATGTAGTTTCGATACAAATCAACCCATTCACTTAAATTCAGAAAATTTAATTTTAAATAAGAGTTTTAAAGGAGAATCATTACGCAAATGATTCTCCTTTCACTATTTTCACATTCAAATATTTTTTAATAGGTTTCTATAATAAAAATATCTCTCTTTCTTTCTAAGTCTATCAATTCATCCGTTTCCTCTAAACGAATAAGTGGTCTCAATGGATTTCTAGAGTTCATATACATTACTTGTCCTATTAAACCATTTGATAATTTTACACGGGTTCCAATTGTTAATTGAACAGCACCAGCCATAAGTGCATTTAAAACATTCAAATCATATTTACCGAACTCATCTTGCTTAATGGTTTCTATGACTTTATATGATGATTGCTTTTTTCTATGTAATCTTTCACATGTCATAGCATGGAATACATCTGCAACAGCAAGTATTCTCGAAAACATATGTATATTAGAAGATTTTTCGCCTTTAGGGTAGCCTGATCCATCTAATCTTTCATGATGCTGCAAAATAGCAAGTATAACATCTTTCTTTAAAGTACTACTTTTTTGAAGCATACTAAATCCATACATTGGGTGTTTTTTGATTTCTAGAAATTCCTCAGAAGTTAATGGAGTTGGCTTTTCTAATATTTTTAATGGGACTCTAGCCATACCAGCATCACTTAAACAGCCAGCAAGCGCTACTTGGACAATATCACCTTTACTAAAGTTTAATTTCTTACCTAAGTATCCACATATTAATCCTACCGATATGGCATGATGATAGAAATATTCATCTTTAGAAGAATACTGATATAATGTAAAAATCTCCTTATCCGCTTTTAATGCCCTTTCAAGTAAAGGTACGAAAATTTTCCTAATTGCTGTTACATCTATATGTGCTCCAGCTTGCCAATATTTAAATAATTTTTGATAATCTTCTACTGCTTGTAAATACGCATCATGAAAGCTTATTTCAACAGAAACAACACTATCATTGTCTTCATTTTTTATTATTTCCTTTGGAATAAACCTTGTACCATCTGCTAGCGTATTAGCAACGCTAACCTCTCGAACTAAAAAAGCATGAAGTACGTCTAGTAAGTCTCCATCAATAATGGTGCTTTGTTTCACGATTGGATGATTCGTTTTTCCTAGAACATCTTTCGTTATAATGCATCCCTTTTGAAGATATTTAATATCAATCAACAATATTGCCACCCCTTTAACAGAGCCTTTTTTCCTATAGTATTATAATAATGCATTTATTTAGGTAACACTAGGTGAATTGTAAATAAATTTCAGAATTTTTACTTTCTGGTGTAATTTAGTAGTCTTAAAGGAAACAAAAAAGGCTTCTAAACGTCATAATCTTCGTTTAGAAGCCTTTTATTTTTTAAATCTTTATCATATTATGCTTTTACTCTTCACTAGCTGATGAATCTTCCTCAAGAATTTCTTCACTAGATTCTGAATGATCCTCTAGATTATCGTCATCAGTTTCTTCTTCTTTTTCAACAATACCAACAGTAGAAACGAATTCATTATCATTGTCACCTAGGCGAATCAGTTTAACACCTTGTGTATTTCTACCCGTTTGAGAGATTCCTTCAACGCCCATTCTAATTATTACACCAGCTGCTGTAATGATCATTAGATCCTCTTCACCACTAACTGGTTTAATAGCAACTAAAGTACCCGTTTTATCTGTAATATTACATGTTTTAATACCTTTACCGCCACGGCTTTGAATACGATATTCTTTTTCATCAGTTCTTTTACCGTATCCATTATGCGTTACTATTAGAATTTCTTCACCCTCGTTAATAAGGTCCATACCAATAACCTCATCACCATCTCGAAGGGTAATTCCTTTAACCCCTGTTGCAGTTCTTCCCATAGAACGAACATCTGTCTCTGGGAATCGAATCATCATTCCATTTTTAGTTCCAATGATAATATCTTTATTTCCGTCAGTTAACTTCACAGAAATTAACTCATCGCCTTCTTTTAACCCTAAAGCAATAAGTCCACTATTTCGGATATTTGCAAATGAAGTTAATGGTGATCGTTTAGATATTCCATCCTTTGTTGTGAAGAATAAATAATTATCTTCTTCAAACTTACTAACTGGAATAATAGCATTTACCCACTCACCTGGTTCTACTTCCAATAGGTTAATAATTGGTAAACCTTTAGCCGTACGACCGAATTCAGGAATTTCATATCCTTTTTTACGATATACTTTACCTTTATTCGTGAAATACAGAATAGTATCATGAGTACTTGTTGTTAAAAGATGTTCTACAAAATCATCTTCATTCGTACCCATACCTTGTATTCCTCGTCCTCCACGTTTTTGACTCTTATACGTAGAACTTGGTAGACGTTTAATATATCCTTTATGAGTTAAAGTAATAACGATATTTTCTTCTGGAATTAGATCTTCATCTTCAATACTTTCTAATCCAGTCATAACAATTTCTGTTCGTCTAGTATCGTTATAACGATCTTTTAGTTCCGTCAATTCTTCACGAATGATTTCTAATACTTTTTCTTCATCCGCTAAAATTGCTCTAAGTTCAGCAATTAACGCAACTAAAGCTTGGTATTCATTTTCAATTTTTTCTCGCTCTAAACCTGTTAATCTTTGTAATCGCATATCGAGAATAGCTTGTGCTTGTTTTTCAGAAAGTGCGAATTGTGTCATTAATCCTTCTTTCGCAATCTCTCCAGTCTCTGAACCACGGATTAGAGCAATAATTTGATCTAAATGATCTAAGGCTATACGTAATCCTTCTAAAATATGGGCTCTAGCCTCCGCTTTTCGCAGTTCAAATTCTGTTCTTCTACGAATTACAACTTTTTGATGATCAAGGTAATGAACCAAGCATTGCTTTAAATTAAGCACTTTTGGTTGTCCATTTACTAAAGCTAATAAATTGATTCCAAAGCTTGTTTGTAATGCTGTATGCTTGTAAAGATTATTCAATAATACATTTGCATTAGCGTCTCTGCGTAATTCCATTACAATACGCATACCTTTACGATCTGACTCATCTCGTAAATCTGTTATACCATCAATTTTCTTGTCACGAGCTAATTCAGCAATTTTTTCAACAAGCTTTGCTTTATTCACTTGATAAGGAATTTCCTTAACAATAATGCTCTGCTTACCATTAGATTTTTCTTCAATTTCAACCCTAGCTCGAAGAATAATAGAGCCTTTCCCCGTTTGATAAGCTTTACGAATTCCGCTACGTCCTAAAATAAGTCCAGCAGTTGGAAAATCTGGTCCTGGAATAATTTCCATTAATTCATCTATAGTTATATCTGGATTCTTAGTAATTGCTAGAACTCCATCAATTGTTTCTCCTAGCTGATGAGGTGGTATATTTGTTGCCATACCTACAGCAATACCAGATGAACCATTAACTAATAAATTTGGAAAACGTGAAGGTAATACAACTGGCTCTTTTTCTTCGCCGTCATAGTTATCTTGATAATCAATGGTATCCTTATTGATATCTCTTACTAATTCCATAGAGATTTTCGACATACGTGCTTCAGTATAACGCATCGCAGCAGCCGCATCACCATCTATGGAACCAAAGTTTCCATGGCCATCAACTAACGTATAACGATAATTAAAATCCTGTGCCATACGTACCATAGTAAAATAAACAGCTGAGTCACCGTGAGGGTGATATTTACCAATAACATCACCAACGATACGCGCTGATTTTTTATACGGTTTATCAGAAGTCATTCCTAAATCATTCATGGCATACAAAATACGTCTGTGTACCGGTTTTAAACCATCTCTCACATCTGGAAGGGCACGTGAAACAATAACACTCATTGAATAGTCAAGAAATGATGTACGCATTTCTTGACTTAAATTAATCTCTTTTACTCTAGATTCTGACATGGAGAAAACCTCCTTTTCAAAGCATTTGCTTATTTATTATTTTACTTATTTTCAAAGCATTTGCTTATTTATTATTTTACTTATTATGTAAAAGACAGGATAGATCTGTCATTCTATCCTGCTTCCTTTATATATCAAGATTCTTTACATATACTGCATTTTCTTCGATAAAGTTTCTTCTAGGTTCTACTTTATCACCCATTAAAATTTCAAACGTTTCATCTGCTTCAATCGCATCTTTCAATGCTACTTGCAGTAATGTTCGATTCTCAGGATCCATTGTAGTTTCCCAAAGCTGTTCAGGATTCATTTCTCCTAGACCTTTATATCTTTGAATATTTGGTTTTGGTTGTTCTGGTAATGAATTAATTATCTCTTCTAATTGTTTATCATTATAAGCATAATCAATTTTTTTACCTTGTGAAATTTTATATAATGGCGGTTGAGCAATATAAATATAACCGTGTTCAATCAAGCTACGCATGTATCGATAGAAGAATGTTAGTAGCAATGTACGGATATGCGCACCATCTACATCGGCATCAGTCATAATTACAATTTTATGATAGCGGGCCTTCGTAATATCAAATTCCTCTCCAATTCCTGTACCTAATGCAGTAATGATAGTTCGAATCTCAAGGTTCGATAAAATCTTGTCTAGTCTTGCTTTTTCAACGTTTAAAATTTTACCCTTTAGAGGTAGGATAGCTTGAAAGTGACGATCTCTTCCTTGTTTTGCTGATCCTCCCGCTGAATCACCCTCAACGATATAGAGTTCACTAATGGATGCATCTTTTGATGAACAATCTGCTAATTTTCCAGGAAGACTTGAAACCTCTAATGCTGATTTTCTACGAGTTAATTCTCTCGCTTTTTTAGCAGCCATTCTAGCTCTAGCCGCCATTAATCCTTTTTCGACAATTTTTCTTCCTACCGCAGGATTCTCAAGCATAAATTTTTCGAGTTTTTCAGAAAGAATAGAATCAGTAATTGTTCTTGCTTCGGTATTACCTAGCTTTGTTTTCGTTTGTCCCTCAAACTGAGGATCAGGATGCTTTACTGATATTATTCCAGTTAATCCTTCTCTAACATCGTCACCAGAAAGGTTCGGATCATTCTCTTTAATTAAACCTTGTTTACGAGCATAATCATTGATAACCCTAGTTAAAGCAGATTTAAAACCAGCTTCATGGGTTCCACCTTCATATGTGTGGATATTGTTAGCAAAAGAGTAAATATTACTTGTATATCCATCGTTATACTGTAACGCTACTTCTACTGTTATACCATCACGTTCACCCATAATAGAGATTGGCTCTTCATGAAGGACCTCTTTTGAACGATTTAAATGTTCAACATATGAAGTAATACCGCCTTCATAGTGATATTCATTCGAACGTTTTTGTTCACGATCATCCTTAATTGAAATTTTAATATTTCGGTTTAAGAACGCTAGTTCACGAAGACGTGTAGCTAAAGTATCATAATTGTACTCTAACGTTTCCGTAAAGATTTCACCATCTGGACAGAAATGAATAGTTGTACCATTAGTATCTGTTTCTCCAATTACTTTCAGGTCTGCACAAGGAACACCTTTTTCATATTTTTGATAATGTATCTTACCATCACGATGAACGAAAACTTCTAATTCTGTTGATAATGCATTTACAACAGAAGCACCTACACCATGCAATCCTCCAGAAACTTTGTAGCCTCCGCCACCAAATTTCCCACCAGCATGGAGAACCGTTAAAATAACCTCAACTGCTGGTCGACCCATTTTTTCTTGAATGCCGACTGGTATACCTCGTCCATTATCTTTTACAGTGATGCTATTATCACTTTCAATGATGACCTCGATATGATCACAAAATCCGGCTAATGCCTCATCTATACTATTATCAACAATCTCCCAAACTAGATGATGAAGTCCTTTTTCACTTGTTGAACCAATATACATTCCTGGGCGTTTTCGAACCGCTTCAAGACCTTCTAATACTTGTATCTGATTCGCATCATAATTTTCAATTTGATCTGTTTTTTGATCCATTGTCAATCCGTATCACCTGCACTTTTTATTTGAAATACACTGTGAGATTGCTTACATATCACTAATTGGATAATTTATTTTTCTAAGCTTTTATTAGAACGCTGCAATAGTGTAGCAGAAGAAAGAGTAGAAAAATATACTTTATCTGTTGTAATTACAATTGATTTATATGATTCCATTTCTTTATGTATTAAGAAATCGGTAGAAGCTTCGACAAATTCCTTTGTAATTCCTGAACCTTCAATGCTTTGATGGTCCAACACTGCAATTAAATCTTTAGATTTAACAACCTCATCCCTACCAATTTTGATGTACATCATTTCACCTCTATTTCACTTGCTTCATACTTCCATGGACAACTTCAAATGTAGATGCTTCTTGTAAGGTTATATGATCTATACCTTCTACGCTAGTTGTTGTGACAAACGTTTGAACTTTTCCCTGAATGGTGTTTAGAAGATGCGATTGTCGGTAATCATCTAACTCTGATAACACATCATCTAATAATAAAATGGGATATTCTCCAATTTCAGAATGAATTAGTTCAATCTCAGCCAATTTTAGCGATAAAGCCGTTGTTCTTTGTTGTCCTTGTGATCCAAAGGTTTGTACATCTCTGTCATTAACCATAAAAACCAAATCATCACGATGAGGCCCAAATAGAGAAACACCACGATCTATCTCTCTCTGTTTTATTTTAACAAATTTTTCTTTGTATTCTTCAACTATTTTCGACAAATCCATTGATTCTGATACATCTACAGAGGGTTTATAACGAATTTGTAAAGTCTCTAAATTTCGTGATATTCCTTTGTGAATTGGTTCTGCCCACTTTTGAAGAAGTGAAAGAAATTGAAATCTCTTCTCAATGATCTTAACTGCATACTGAATAAACTGTTCAGTTAGGATATCCAGCATTGCCAAGTCCGTTTGTTTCTTTGTTTGCAGCATTTTTAAGTAATGATTTCTTTGTTGTAATATTTTTTGAAATTGGGTGTACTCATATAAATAAATTGGGGATACTTGTCCAATCTCCATATCTATGAAACGTCTTCTCGTTTGTGGACTCCCTTTTACAAGATTTAAATCTTCTGGAGCAAACATAACAATATTCATATTCCCAACATACTGACTTAAACGTTGCTGCTCGATATGGTTGCACTTTGCTTTTTTGCCTTTTTTAGAAATAATTAATTCTAGGGGGACAGTTGTATTTCTTTTATGAATTCTACCTTCTATTTTAGCATACTCTTGATCCCAACGAATAAGATCTTTGTCATTTGTTGTTCGATGAGATTTAGCCATAGCTAAAACATAAATAGATTCCATAATGTTTGTTTTACCTTGAGCATTCTCACCCAAAATAACATTCACTTTATTTTCAAAATTTATTTCTAATGAATCATAATTTCTATAGTTCTTCACTTTTAGTGATTCAATATACATAAAATCGTTTCCTTTACTTTACTCCAGTTATAAGAAACTTACCGAATTCAGGTATCTCTATCATATCATTATTTCGCAGTTTTCGCCCTCTTCGAACATCTAGTTCTCCATTAACAAAAACTTCATGCTCACTTAAAAACCATTTAGCCATGCCACCGCTATCAATAATATCCGCAACTTGTAAAAACTGACCTAACGTAATATATTCAGTTGAAATTGAGATGTTTTTCATAAATACATACACTCTTTCTTTATCGTCTCTAGTACTTCATTTTACTAAAACATAGCTCAATACACAAAGGAAACTCTTTATTTATACTTCCTTAGCTAGTAAAAAAGCTGTTAGTAAGTACTAACAGCTTTTTATTTTAGTATGTTCTTACAGGAAGAATAAGTTGCAACATTGTATCATCATTTTCAGATTTAATAACAAATGGTCTCATCGCTCCAGTGAAACTAACTTGTATATCTGTTCCTTCTAACGCTCTTAAAGCATCCATCATAAATTTAGCGTTAAACGAAATTTTTAAATCTTCTCCTTCGATGCGCTCTGCTCGAACTTCTTCAACAACCTTTCCTATTTCAGGAATATTAGAAGAAATTTCTACTCCAGATTGGTCGATTGTCGACAATTTTACAATATTATTTTTACCTTCACCTAGTAATGATGCACGAACGATTGATTGTAAAAACTCTTTTGTGTTTAGAGTAATATCCGTTTTACTTTCTGATGGAATTAATCGAGAAGTATCAGGGTAATTTCCTTCTAACAATCTTGAGAAAAATAATAAATGTTTTGCCTTAAATAGAACTTGATTAGTTGTAATAACGATATTAACTAGATCTTGAGAATCATCAAGAATTTTACTTAATTCCGTTAAACTTTTTCCTGGAATCACCACATTATAACTTTCAGTCGTATTAGATTGTACCTTAGCTTTACGTAATGATAATCGATGACTATCTGTTGCAGTACAGATGATATCTCCGTTTTCAACCTTCCAGTTGACACCTGTCAAGATAGGTCGTGTTTCTGACGTGGACACTGCGTAAACAGTTTGTCTAATTAATGTTTTTAATAAATCTGTTGGAATACTAATTATGTTTTCTTCTTCGATTTGAGGAAGATGTGGATATTCTTCAGGATCTAAACCATTTAAATTAAATTCAGCTTTACCTGATCGAATAATCGTTTGGAACCCATTTTCAATACTAATTTCGACATCATCTAGTGGTAATTTTTTAACAATTTCATTGAAGTATTTCGCTTGTAGCACAATACTACCTGTTACTTTTACATCAACTAACTCATTTCCTTCTTCTTCTAGTGGAATAAAAGATTCAATAGAAATATCTGAATCACTACCTGTTAATGTAACACCTTCATGAGATGCTGTTATTTTTATACCTGTCAAAATAGGAATAGTTGTTCTAGATGCGACTGCTTTCATAACATCTTGTACACTTTGAACAAGTCGATCTCTTTGAATAATAAATTTCATAATGGGCCTCCTTATAAATTAGAGAATCTTATAATTATGTTTTTAAAAAAATAGTAATAGTAATAATAGGGCCTGTGGATTTGTGGATAACTTGTGAAACTCTAAGGAAAAACAGTCTATCCACATGTGGACAGACTGTGTATAAGCATCTATTTGTTATCAACAGAATTCAGTATTACTACATTTTAAGACGATTATTAATTTCTTTAATATGCTGTTGTAATTGAGAATCAACTTCTACTAACTTAGAAATTTTTTCGTGTGCATGAATAACAGTTGTATGATCTCTACCTCCAAACTCATCGCCTATTTTAGGTAATGATGAGTCAGTAAGTTCTCTAGATAAATACATAGCAATTTGTCTAGGAAAAGCAACGGATTTCGTTCTTTTCTTTGCTTTAAAATCATCAAGTTTTACATTAAATTGCTCTCCAACAGCTTTTTGAATTTCATAAATCGTAATTATTTTTGGTTTTGCACTAGGAATGATATCTTTTAATGCCTCTGCTGCTAAATCAGCATTAATATCTTTGTTTATTAACGAAGAATAAGCAACAACACGTATTAATGCTCCTTCAAGTTCTCGAATATTTGAATCAATTTGATTTGCAATATATAGCATTACTTCGTTCGGGATATCTAATCCTTCTGCTTTCGCTTTCTTTCTTAAAATAGCAATCCGTGTTTCTAAATCTGGTGGAGTAATATCTGTAATAAGACCCCATTCAAATCTAGAACGCAATCGGTCTTCAAGAGTCGGAATTTCTTTTGGAGGTCGATCACTTGAAATAACAATTTGTTTACTTTCTTCATGCAGTGTATTAAATGTATGGAAAAATTCTTCTTGAGTAGATTCTTTTCCAGCAAGAAACTGAATATCATCTATGAGTAAAACATCTACTTTTCGATATTTATTACGAAACTCAACAGCTTTATTATCACGAATGGAATTAATAAACTCATTTGTGAACTTTTCTGAGGATAAATAAACCACTTTTGCTGAAGGATTATGCTCCAAAACATAATGTCCTATAGCATGCATTAAGTGTGTTTTACCTAATCCAACGCCTCCATAAATAAAAAGAGGATTATAAGCTTTGGCCGGTGCTTCAGCTACAGCTAATGATGCGGCATGTGCAAAACGGTTTCCGGAACCAATTACAAAGGTATCAAAAGTATTTTTATTATTTAACATGTGCTGCGGATAATCATTATTATCATCATCACGTTTTTTTTCTTTCTTTCCTAGTGCATCAATGATATCCGAATCTACATTATTTTGATTTTGAGGAATAATAAATTTTACTAGTAATTCTTCTCCGATTACTTCATATAAGACACTAGAAATAAGATGAGTATATCTTTCTTCTAGCCAATCTCTTGCAAATTCATTTGGAGCCGTAATAATCAAGGTGTTTCCTTGTAAAGAAGAGGCTTTTGTAGATTTTAACCAAGTTTCATAACTAGGTTTGCTAACCTTTTTCTCCATTTCGACCAATACCTTGTCCCAAAGCTCATCGATATTTTCCATAGCAATCCCTCCTTTGTATTAAGTTTTCCTTAGTTTTTTATACATAAATGGTTTTAATTCTAATAAATTAAAGAATAATTTGTTTCATTTACGGTAAAAATGATAAAAACCTTTTGTAAAAAAATCATGCAAAAGGAGAATGAAATCTGCTTTTCATTCATAAGATAAAAGGTATCATTTTTAAAAGTAGCCATTGTTACTGTGTATAAACTATATATATAAGAACAAAAGTAGGTTTTCGACATAATCCACTTGATGTGGATAACTATTTATAAACACCTGTAAATAACTATCCACAGTTTATCCACAGAATGTGGACAAGTAGATTTGTGGATAAATGTTATCCAGAGTGAAAACATAAATATAATATCAAAAAACTCAGGCTGTTGCAATGTTTATTATAAGTTATCCACATATCAAATGTTTGAGGATATTTTTTTATGCACAGGGTTTAACATGTGCAAAACTTGTCTAATACTGTTGTGGATAATGAAAATTTGTCAAAAAAACTATCCACAAGCAGAATTATAGGTAAAAAAAGTGGTATATGAGATCTCATAATTATTTTTTGGAAAACAGTTAAAGACAAGATGATGAGTGAAGAAAAAATAATTTACTCCCGTTTTTTAAAACGAATATTTATTTTTATAGATATTTGTCGAAATGTAAGGTAGAATGTATGGAGGAATTATCAATGAAGAGATATGTTTTCTATTTAGAGTTGACATTTTCTATCATTCATCTATATAATTACAAAGACTGTCTTTAACTGCAATCCTCAGGGAGGTGTCATATAATGAAAAGAACTTATCAACCAAATAAGCGTAAACACAGTAAAGTTCATGGTTTTCGTGCACGTATGAGCACTAAAAACGGACGTAAGGTGTTAGCTGCTCGTCGTCGTAAAGGTAGAAAAGTATTATCTGCATAGGCCACTGAAAAATCTCAGTGGTCTTTTTTCAGTTTTAATAAAGAACTGGCTCCTTTTTTGACCTAATAGTACGGGTGGATTGAACTGACTAGAAGGTGTGTAAAATGAAAAAGAAATTTAGAATTAAAAAAAATGAAGAATTCCAGCAAGTTTTTCATAAAGGTGAATCATTTGCTAATAGACAATTCGTTGTTTATATTCTGACTAAAGATCAGCAAGATGATTTTCGTATCGGTTTATCAGTAAGCAAAAAAATTGGAAATGCTGTTACGAGAAATCAAATTAAAAGATATATTCGCCAGGCTTTTTTAGAAATGCATGATGATTTATTTGGAAGCAATGATTATGTCATAATCGCTAGAAAGCCTGCTGCAGATATGAATTTCCATGAAGTAAAGAGTAGCTTAATTCATGTGTTAAAACGAGGAAAAGCTTTTAAAAATGTTCCGAAAAAAACAAAGGAATAATTTTTTCCTTTAACTATGGTATATGAATGAATATTGAAATACAGAATGGATTAATAATTTATAGTTAATCCATTCTAGATTTATTTATAATACATATTTCTTTGGACAAGCTTTTCTATTAAAATAAAAAAGATAGGCTTAATGGAAACGATAGTGACCGTTAACGATATAGAAACAAGCAATAAGGAGGAAAAAACGTTTGAAAAAGCGAATATTGCTTATAGTTGGTCTTGTTTTTGTTATGGCATTATTATCTGGCTGTACAGAAATTAACCAACCGATTAATGCTAAGAGTGAAGGTTTCTGGAACGAATTTATCGTATATCCGCTATCGATGTTAATCACTACTGTATCTCATGCATTGGGAAATAGCTTTGGAGCGGGAATTATCGTTGTTACGATTTTAATTCGTTTATTGATTTTACCGTTAATGATTAAACAAACTAGAAGTACAAAAGCTATGCAAGCAATTCAACCAGAAATGCAAAAGCTTAAAGAAAAATACGCATCAAAAGATGCAGCGACTCAACAAAAATTGCAACAAGAAACAATGGCTTTATTCCAAAAGCATGGAGTAAATCCATTAGCTGGATGTTTTCCACTGATTATACAAATGCCAATTTTAATTGGTTTCTATCACGCAATTATGCGTACAGAAGAAATTAAACAATATAGTTTTCTATGGTTTGATTTAGGAGATAAAGATCCGTATTTTATCTTACCAATTATTGCTGGTATAACAACTTTTATTCAACAAAAAATGATGATGGCTGGTCAACAAAACAATCCACAAATGGCAATGATGCTTTGGTTAATGCCAATCATGATCGTTGTATTTGCTATCAATTTTCCAGCAGCACTTTCATTATACTGGGTAGTTGGTAATATCTTTATGATTGTACAAACGTACTTCATAAAAGGTCCAGATTTGAAGAAAACACAAACTGGAAAAGCGGGAGGAGCGAAGAAGTGAGAGAAATAACTGCTACAGGACAAAATGTCGAAGAAGCAGTGGAATCAGCTTTAGCTCAGTTAAAAACAACAAGAGACCGCGTTGAAATTGAAATACTAGATGAAGGAAAAAAGGGATTATTTGGACTTATTGGCTCTCGTAAAGCGATTGTAAAAGTAACTCAACAACCTGATCCAGTAGAAGAAGCACATAAATTTCTGAAAGAAGTCTGTGAAAATATGGGCTTGAAAGTAGCAATTGATGTGGTAAAGGATGGAAAGTATATTACCTTTAAGCTTTCTGGAGAAAAAATTGCGCTTCTAATTGGAAAAAGGGGACAGACGTTAAATTCTCTTCAATACTTAACGCAATTAGTTGCAAATCGTCAGTCAAAACAATATTTAACAATTATGTTGGATGCTGAAGATTATAGGAAAAGACGAAATGAAACGCTTGTTCAGCTTGCGGAAAAAATGGCTCAAAAAGTTCTTAAAACTAGAAAAGAAGTTGCTTTGGAACCTATGCCTTCATATGAGCGAAAAGTAATTCATACTGCATTAATGAAGTATAAACAAATTGAAACATATTCTAGAGGAACAGATCCATATCGTCATTTAGTTATTACAAATAAAAAATAAGAGAAAAACCTTTTTAGTGAAAACTAAAAAGGTTTTTTTAAATTTCTAAAAATAATAGGGTCAATCAATATTAATAATCGCTGCTTGTGAATAATAGAAGGGTGAGTTCGGGGTTTGTTATTCACATGTGGATAAGTTACAATAATCGATGGAAACTAATAAAAAACAGCTTTGTGGATAACTGGGTTTAGAATGTAGTTTGACTTTTTTTCGAAAAAAGTCTGTGTTATTGTATTTATTTAGGACTTTATATTTTGTAAATGTCTATAATTGCTTAAATATAGATAACCTATTTAAGAGGTGAGGTGACAATATGGAATTTGATACAATTGCAGCAATTTCAACTCCAATGGGAGAAGGAGCAATTGCTATTGTTCGATTAAGTGGTGATGATTCATTAGCTATTATCGATCGAATATATAAAGGGGCACGTGGAAAAAAGCTTTCTGAAGTGCCTACGCATACTATTCATTATGGCCATTTATTTGATCCGAAAACAGAAAAAGTTGTGGAAGAAGTAATGGTTTCAGTAATGAAAGGACCGAAGACTTTTACAAGAGAAGACGTTGTTGAAATAAATTGTCATGGTGGACTCGTATCAGTCAAAAAGGTGCTTAATCTTGTCCTAACAAATGGTGCGAGATTGGCTGAACCGGGTGAATTTACAAAGAGAGCATTTTTAAATGGTCGGATTGATTTGTCACAAGCTGAAGCTGTAATGGATTTAATCCGCGCAAAAACAGATCGTGCCATGAATGTCGCATTAAACCAAATGGAAGGTCGCTTATCCAATTTAATTAGTAGGCTCCGACAGGAGATTTTAGAAACTCTCGCTCACGTTGAAGTAAATATAGATTATCCAGAATATGATGATGTAGAAGAAATGACTCATCATATGCTTATTGAAAAAGCATCTTATGTAAAAGATCAACTGAAAAAACTTTTGCAAACAGCGGAACAAGGAAAAATACTACGAGAAGGTTTATCTACAGTTATTGTTGGTCGACCAAATGTAGGAAAATCATCTTTGTTAAATAGTTTTGTTCAAGAAAATAAAGCAATTGTTACGGATATTCCAGGAACAACACGTGATGTTATTGAAGAATATGTTAACGTTAGAGGCGTACCATTACGATTATTAGATACGGCAGGAATTCGAGAGACAGAAGATATCGTTGAACGAATTGGTGTAGAGAAATCAAGAGCTGTTTTGAAAGAGGCTGATTTAATTCTACTTGTTTTAAATTATTCTGAGCAGTTAACAAAAGAAGATGAAAAGCTATTTGAAGCGATAAAGGGTATGGATTTTATTGTAATAGTTAATAAAACTGATTTACCTCAGAAAATTGATATTGATCGAGTAAAAGATTTGGCAGGTAATGCTTCTGTGATGACTACATCACTATTAGAAGATAAAGGTGTAAATGAACTAGAAGAAGCTATATCAGATCTATTTTTCGAAGGGGAACTAGAGGCTAGTGATTTAACATATGTATCTAATACTAGGCATGTAGCATTAATTTCTCAGGCGTTAAATACTATTGAAGATGCAATAGAAGCGATTGAAAATGGAGTACCAATTGACTTAGTTCAAATTGATCTAACAAGAGCCTGGGAACTACTAGGAGAAATTATTGGTGATAGTGTTAGTGAAAGTTTAATTGATCAGCTATTTTCTCAATTCTGTTTAGGAAAATAGAAAAGTTCTTTCTAATAGAAAATATGAGATTGCTGTACGGATATAAAAGTAAATTCTCAGTGATAAAAAATCACTATTATGCAAAGGAGAAAGAGAAATGTCATATGAAGCAGGTAATTATGATGTTATAGTTATCGGAGCAGGTCATGCGGGCTGTGAAGCGGGATTAGCAGCAGCAAGACTTGGAGCGAAAACATTAATGCTTACAATAAACTTGGATATGGTAGCTTTTATGCCGTGTAATCCATCTGTCGGTGGACCAGCTAAGGGAATCGTTGTACGAGAAATCGATGCTTTAGGTGGAGAAATGGGGAAAAATATAGATAAAACCCATATTCAAATGCGCATGCTTAATACGGGAAAAGGTCCGGCTGTACGTGCTTTGCGTGCTCAAGCAGATAAATTACTTTATCAACAAGAAATGAAGCTAACCATTGAAAAAGAAGAAAATCTATCGCTTATGCAAGGGATGGTTGAACGATTAATCATTGAAGATGGCAAATGTAAAGGTGTTATTACTCAAACTGGTGCCATTTATCATGCGAAATGCGTTGTTATTACAACAGGAACTTTCTTACGAGGAGAAATTATACTAGGAGAACTGAAATATTCTAGTGGTCCGAACAATCAACAACCTTCTATTAAGCTTTCCGAGCATTTAGAGGAATTAGGTTTTGATTTAGTGCGTTTTAAAACAGGTACACCTCCACGTGTAAATAGTGATACGATTGATTACAGTAAAACGGAAATTCAACCAGGTGATGATGTTCCACGCGCATTTTCTTATGAAACAACTTCATTTATTATGGATCAATTGCCTTGTTGGTTAACATATACTAGTGCTGAAACACATCAAATCATAGATGATAATTTACATCGTTCACCTATGTATTCAGGTATGATTAAAGGTACAGGACCGCGATATTGTCCTTCTATTGAAGATAAAGTCGTTCGTTTCAATGATAAACCTCGCCATCAAATCTTCCTTGAACCAGAAGGTAGAAATACAAAAGAAGTATATGTACAAGGATTGTCTACAAGTCTTCCAGAAGATGTTCAAAAACGTATGTTAGCATCGATTCCAGGTCTTGAGAACGTTCAACTAATGCGTTCAGGATACGCGATTGAATATGATGCAATTGTACCAACACAATTATGGCCAACATTAGAAACGAAAAAAATCGAATCTTTATATACAGCTGGACAAATCAATGGTACTTCAGGATATGAGGAAGCAGCTGGTCAAGGTTTAATGGCTGGTATTAATGCTGCTTTAAAAGCACTTGGTAAAGAAGAATTAATATTAGGGCGTGCTGATGCTTATATTGGTGTTCTAATCGATGATTTAGTAACCAAAGGAACCAATGAACCATACAGATTATTAACATCAAGAGCAGAATATCGTTTGCTTTTAAGACATGATAACGCTGATCTTCGTTTAACTGATATTGGAGCAAAAATTGGGTTAATTAAAGAAGAACGCTATCATGCCTTTGAAGAGAAGAAAAAGATGATTTATGAAGAAAAAGCTCGATTAAAAGAAGTGATGTTGAAGCCTACTAAAGAATTACAAGAGTTGATTGTCTCAGTTGGTGGTAGTGAGTTGAAAGATGGTATTAGAGCGGCTGATCTATTAAAACGTCCTGAAATGAATTATAGCCATATTGAACAATTAGTTCCGAGCGAATTACCTTTAACAGATGAAATAAAAGAACAGGTAGAAATTCAAATCAAGTATGAAGGATACATTGAGAAATCCTTACAACAGGTTGAAAAACTCAAAAAAATGGAAAATAAAAAAATTCCAGAGGATATAGATTATGATGCTATCAATAGTTTAGCTTCTGAAGCACGTCAAAAATTAAAACAAGTACGTCCGTTAACAGTAGCTCAAGCTTCTCGAATTTCAGGAGTAAATCCTGCGGATGTTTCTATTTTACTTGTATATCTAGAACAAGGAAAAATTGCTCGAATTACAAATTAAGCGTATAGGTGTGGAAAAGAATGAACGAACAAGTATTTAAGGATATGTTAGCGGAGAAGGGTATTATTCTTTCTCCGTGGCAATTAGAACAATTTCAACTATATTTCACTACTTTAGTTGAGTGGAATGAAAAAATGAACTTAACAGCCATAACTGAAAAAGAAGAGGTTTATTTAAAACATTTTTTTGACTCGATTTCTGCTGCATTTTATTTTGATTTTACAAAAGTAGACAAAATTTGTGATGTTGGAGCTGGAGCAGGTTTTCCGAGTATTCCATTGAAGATTTGTTTCCCACATCTCTCAGTTTCTATTGTTGATTCTTTAAATAAGAGAATTTCATTTTTACATCACTTAGCTGATGTATTAAAATTAGAGCATGTATCATTTTATCATGACCGTGCGGAAACATTTGGACAAAATCCAAAGCATAGAGAGCAGTATGATCTTGTAACGGCAAGAGCGGTGGCAAGGCTATCTGTATTAACAGAATTATGTCTTCCATTAGCTAAGGTAGATGGTTATTTTGTAGCCATGAAAGCTTCGAGTGCAGAGGATGAATTAAAGGTTGCTACAAAAGCTATAACAACACTAGGTGGAAAGTTAGAAAAAGTAGAAAGTATGAATTTACCTATAGAAAATAGTGAAAGAAATATTATTACGATAAAAAAAGTAAAAGCAACTCCAAAAAAATATCCACGTAAACCAGGTACACCTGGTAAATTACCAATTGAATAGAAATAGCTATACATTCATTTATTTTAGATTTAGTTTTGAAAACATGTGCTCGAAGTATACATATTTGAGTAGTAGAGAAATTTGTTAGTTTGTTAAAAAATTCATTTATAAGCTAGGGTTATTATTGATTCTAGCTTATGGATGTAGGAATGAATTAGAAATAGATTAGGAAAAGTAATAAATCTCTTAGTCTATTAAAATATGCTTTTTTAAGTTTCACGTGAAACTTAAAAAGTAATAATGAGTTTTTTGTTTGTTTTTGTCGTTAGAAAATAGAAGGAACTTGTCATTTCAATAAAGAATATGTATGAAGGGAGTTTCTTAAAGGTGGTGTTGGGGATATGAAGCATCCTTTTTCGCGATTTTTTGGTGTTAGTGAAAAAGAAGAAACAATTGTAGAAGAAGAGCAAGTGGAAGAGGTTAGTTCTAGTAATAATCAAGAAATAAAGCAAATTCCTATTTCAGATATTGTTCCAAACCGTTATCAACCAAGAACAA
The DNA here is from genome assembly GCF_000321185.1 of Bacillus sp. AP8. Lineage (NCBI taxonomy): Bacteria > Bacillati > Bacillota > Bacilli > Caryophanales > Bacillaceae > Bacillus > Bacillus sp. AP8. The sequence continues at coordinate 109,005 of NZ_CAPG01000065.1, read as the reverse complement.
TTTTTAACGAAGATAAAATTACTGAATTAGCCCAAACGATCCATACACATGGTATTATACAGCCTATCGTAGTAAGAGAATATGAAATAGGGAAGTTTGAATTAATTGCCGGAGAGCGACGTTTCAGAGCAATGCAGAAGCTTGGTTGGGAGTTTGCACCAGTTATTATTAAAAATTTCAATGATACTGAAACTGCGTCCGTTGCACTTATTGAAAACTTACAACGTGAAGAACTTTCTCCAATTGAGGAGGCAATTGCTTATAGTAAATTGTTGGAGCTCCATCAACTTACTCAAGAAGCGTTAGCACAACGATTAGGTATTGGACAATCAACAGTGGCTAACAAACTTCGATTACTTAAGCTTCCTAATGAAGTGAGAAATGCGTTATTAAGTAAGACAATAACAGAACGTCATGCTCGTTCATTAATACCATTAAAAGAAGAAGCAAAGCAAATTGCACTTCTTAATGAAATTATTGAAAAAAATCTTAATGTAAAGCAAACAGAAGAAAGAGTACAAAAATTATTATCAACTGCTGAAAAAAAACCTAAGCCAAAAAGAAAAGCTTTTAGTAAGGATATGAGAATTGCGGTTAATACAATACGTCAGTCTCTTACAATGGTTGTAGATAATGGTATTCAATTAGATTCTGAAGAAGAAGAGCATGAAGAGTACTATCAGTTTACGATAAAAATTCCAAAAACAAAGAAATAATTCAAAACTATCATTAAGTGTTTTTTCATTTGAAAAAGCTCGCTTTCCTCTGTATTTTTTTCATTGCTACTTTTTTAGAAAACGTGCAAGTAGTATTTAAAGAGTAAATAAAGGTAAACTACCAGTTTAGCCAATCATGAAAGGTTAATGAATAGTAGATTGATAAAAGGAGCTTAGTGTGGCAGAAAATAGCCAAAGCTCCTTTATTTTAATTGTAAAAGAGAAATATTTTTGCAGAAATAAGCCTTTTCCTCATAAAAATACAGAATTAATGAAGAATTTCCATTTAACTGATAGAAAAGTTATTGAATTTAAAAATATAAAGTTCAATTTTTATGTTAAAATGAGTTACATGTGAGATGTTTGTTTCTCTTAATTTAATAGTTTTACACTTTAATATACTTATTTGTATTTTATGAAGGAGTAAAGGTAGGTGACATCGTGGGAAAGGTAATATCCATCGCTAACCAAAAGGGTGGAGTAGGTAAAACTACTACTTCTGTAAATCTTGCTGCTTGTTTAGCGTATATAGGTAAAAAGGTATTAATGGTAGATATTGATCCACAAGGCAATGCGACAAGTGGTGTTGGTATTGATAAAGCTGATGTTGATCAATGTATTTATGATGTACTTGTTGATGATTTAGAAGCGGCTGATGTAATAAAACATGCTAAAGTAGAAAATCTACATGTCATTCCTGCTACCATTCAGTTGGCTGGTGCAGAGATTGAATTGGTACCTACTATATCTCGAGAAGTAAGATTAAAGCGGGCATTGGAGAAAGTAAAAGCTAATTATGATTATATTATTATCGACTGTCCTCCTTCTTTGGGATTGCTAACAATTAACTCACTAACAGCTTCAGATGCCGTGATTATTCCAGTTCAATGTGAGTACTATGCACTTGAAGGTTTAAGTCAATTATTAAATACAGTTCGTCTTGTGCAAAAGCACTTAAATGAAGACTTGAAAATTGAAGGTGTACTACTTACGATGCTGGATGCGAGAACAAATCTTGGTATTCAAGTAATTGAAGAAGTAAAAAAATACTTTCAAGACAAGGTATATCAAACGATTATTCCGAGAAATATTCGCCTGAGTGAAGCACCAAGTCATGGTGAACCAATTATTATTTATGATCCAAAGTCAAGGGGAGCGGAAGTATATTTAGACTTGGCAAAGGAAGTGATGTCAAATGGCTAAAGGATTAGGAAAAGGAATTAATGCATTATTTACTAGTATGGAGACTAGTAGAGAAGATGTAGTGCAAGAAGTGGCTATAAAAGAATTAAGACCCAACCCTTATCAGCCTCGAAAGATATTTACAGAAGAAGGAATTGAAGATTTAAAGCAATCTATTCTTTCACATGGCATTCTTCAACCGATTATAGTAAAGAAAAGTATTAAAGGGTATGAAATTGTTGTAGGTGAGCGTCGTTTTCGTGCAGCTAAAGCAGCTGGATTAAAAACTGTTCCTGTCGTTGTTAAAGACTTTAATAACCAACAAATGATGGAATTGGCTATTATCGAGAACTTACAACGTGAAGATTTAACACCGATAGAAGAAGCAGTAGCTTATCAAACTCTTTTAGATAAATTAGATGTTACACAAGAAGAACTTGCAAAGAGACTTGGGAAAAGTAGACCGCATATTACCAATCATATACGTTTGCTAGCACTTCCAGAGAATATCCAAGAGTTAATAACTCAAGGGAAAATATCAATGGGACACGGTAGAGCGCTATTAGGATTGAAAAAGAAAAATGTTCTCGAAGCAGTAGTTGAAAAAATTGTGAAAGATGGACTTAATGTTCGTCAATTAGAACAGCTTATACAACAAATAAATGAAAATGTTCCACGTGAAACGAAGAAAAAACCAATAAAAAAAGATATTTTTATTGAAGAACAAGAAGGTTTGTTAAGAGAGCGTTTTGGAACAACTGTTACTATTACTCAAAAGAAGAAAAAAGGAAAAATTGAAATTGAATTTTTCTCACCTGAAGATTTAAATCGAATATTAGAGCTATTAGATAGATAAAAAGGAGTTCCGAGGGTTTACCTCGGGTACTCTTTTTTTTTGCATCTAGCTTATTATATGAAAGTTAGAGAGCAAATTCATATATTATGACACTAACTTATCTGAAAATTCTTGAATTATGTGGTAAAATGGAGCATCTTCCTTTTTTATAAGTAGAATCTGTTTAATAATATAGATGATTTATAAATATAGTGAATAAATGCAATAGCAAGGATTGAGTGTTGAAAATACTCGGGAAAAAAAGGATTATGTCTAAAAAATCGACCTTGTTTAACAGGGCTTAGGAAATCGATTGAATATTTAGGAGATGCAATCATGGTATTACTAGGAACTATAGTTAATGGAATTTGTATCATTATGGGCACATTAATTGGAAGGGGTTTCCGTAACATACAGGAGAAGGTTAGACAAACTGTTATGTATGCTATTGGTTTAGCCGTAGTATTAATTGGCTTACAAATGGGCCTAAAGAGTGAACAATTTTTAATTGTCATCTTAAGCCTTGTAATAGGTGCTGTTTTAGGAGAATGGATTGATTTAGATGATAAGCTAAACAAATTAGGTCAATGGTTAGAAAATAAGCTTCAAGCTGAAAAAGAAAGCTATATTGCAGAAGGGTTTGTGACGGCCACTTTAATTTTTGTTATTGGGGCAATGGCCATTTTAGGAGCACTTGATAGCGGAATTCGTGGGGATCATAATATTCTTTATACGAAGGCTATTATTGATGGGTTTACAGCAATAGTACTAGCAAGTACACTCGGAATTGGAGTGATTTTCTCAGCGGTACCAGTGGTTTTATATCAGGGAACAATTGCTTTATTTGCCACACAAATAGACAAGGTGGTTCCTAGTCAATTAATGGATTTTTTTATTACTGAAATGACGGCAACTGGAGGGATAATGATTGTTGCTATTGGTTTAAATATTATGGGGATTACAAAGATTAGAGTGGCTAATCTATTACCAGCTATTATCATTGTAGCTCTGTTGACAACGATTTTTCATTATGTTCATATTCAAATATAAAATTTCGTATCTTTTAGAGAACAGAAGGAAGCGTTTATATATAAGGGTGTTTACCCGAACCAGTGACTGCAGATTAAAGTGAATTTTGCTTCCAGATGCTAGGCAGGCTTTTCACGGAGAAAGCGGTGAGCCTCCTCGGTGCATGGAAAGCCTGTGGAATCTCACCAATCTCGCTTTTCTTGGTTTTATTTATCGACCTTATGTTAAAACATCAATCTTTAAAACAGCTTAAAAAAGTTTAAGTCATCCTTTTTATTGACTAGCTTTTTCTGAATGTAACGGCCATTTTATTTGAGAAGAATAATGTTGAGTGGTAACACGCTGTCCGGCAAAATAAATACCATCAGCTATCGTTCTTGCCATATTTAAAACAAGAGATAATCTGGTATTTTGTAAGACAAAAAACTCCATAAACCCACTGACATTTACAATCCCATTTATATGTATGTTACCAACTTCAGGCAAGTCTTTATTTACGCCAGCTCCTGGTTTGACAGGTCCATTACAAACTTGAATACTACCAACATTTTTCATTCTACCTAAACAAGCATCGACAGCAATAATAAATGCATTTGGATGATTTGATTTTATTTCAAGGAGCTTCTCTTTTAAATTGACTGCATGAATAGGATCTTCTAGGGTACCGTATATATGGAAAGGAAGCTTTGTTTTTTCAGAAAGGAAGGTTCCAACTAATGGTCCAAGTGAATCTCCTGTTGAGCGATCTGTACCAATACATACAATAACAATAGGATTTTGATTATTAGTAGGAAGGTATGTTAATAGATTATTGGAAATTTGCTCTTTTGCGTTCGTTTCTTCAATTAAAATACGATTAGATTGACTACTGGTTTCAAAAAGCCTACGTTTAACGCTCATAATACTTCCACTCCTTTAATTCTGGTAGTAACAGTATACGGACATAAAGTAAAATGTATACGTACTTCGAAAAAAATGGCAAAGGTTTTTATGTCAAATTTCTAGTTTTTTCGCATATATATCTGTTAAAATATTGAGAATGTCAATACCTAAGCGTCATAGTAAAGAAAATGATATAAGTAGTAATCATAGGAGAAGGTGAAAAAAGTTGGATTTCTCAAGTAAAGTTGTCGATAGATTTATTAGTAAATTTACGGATGAAGAGCTATGGTTAAACATAATGGATGTTTCCATTAAGATTATGCTGATTTTAATTATTGCTGGAATCGTTGTTAAAATAGGGAAGAAAATTATTACGAATATATTTGTATTAAGAGATAAAAGCCCTTTACGAACTTCGGAACGAAGAGAAATAACAATGGCTAGGCTGTTAAAAAGTGTATTGTCCTATTGTATATACTTTATTGCGCTAATGACGATCTTAGATTCATTAGGTATTCCTGTTAAAGGACTAATCGCTGGGGCTGGGGTTCTGGGTCTAGCAGTCGGTTTTGGAGCGCAAAGTCTTGTGAAGGATATTATTACAGGATTTTTTATTATTTTTGAAGATCAATTTGCTGTTGGGGATTATGTGCGAATTGGAACAGTAGAAGGTACCGTTGAAGAGATTGGCCTTCGTACTTCAAAAATTAAAGGAATATCAGGCGAGCTGAATGTTATTCCAAATGGGAACATTTTAGAAGTTACTAATTTTTCCATTCATAATAGTGTAGCGATAGTTGATATAGGCATTGCTTATGAAGGTGATGTTGACCAGGCAGAACGAGTAATCAATCACTTACTTGAAAGTATGCCAGACAGATATGAAGATTTAGTAAAGGCCCCAGAATTATTAGGAGTTCAAAGCTTTGGTCCATCAGAAGTTGTACTTCGTATTACGGCGGAAACTCTTCCAATGCGACATTTTTATATTGCTAGACAGCTTCGTAGGGAATTAAAAGAAACATTAGATGCTAATGGTATTGAAATTCCATTTCCACGTATGGTCATGTATAATCGACAAGAGAAGGATCATAACGGCCAAACTGCTAAGCAATTGTAGGGGGAATTTGAATGGAAGACAAACAATATAATTTAAATGATATTGTTGAAATGAAAAAACCTCATCCATGTGGAGCAAATAAATGGAAAATCATTCGTTTAGGTATGGATATTCGTATAAAATGTGAAGGCTGCGGACATAGTGTGTTAATTCCACGTAAGGATTTTACGCGTAAGTTGAAGAAAATTTTGGTGAAGCATGAGGAGTAAATCATGCTTCTTTTTTTTACCGAACGGTATAATGTAGTCGTGAATTTTTATTCATATGTAGTACGTGGAAGGAAATAGCGAGCGTTTTGCACTTATTACAACCTTATTTCTTTATGGGAGCCTGATTATTAGAATAGTCTTTTTCAGTGTAGCTTGTTTTTTCTTATGAAGAATGGTTAGTGGTCTTTCTCAGTATCTATACTTGTCTTTTTTTGTGGTAATCTCTATAATTGGTAGAGATTTATGGTGGATTTTTTGTATTTAATTTTTATGAAAAACACCTTTAGAGCAATGATATTGTTTTTTATAAGAAGTATGAATTATCAAGATAGATATTAATGAAATATTTGCTACGGCTTTTGAAGAATTTTTGAGGATTTTTCGTTTGTAGTAGCTCAATTTATAGAGGAGTGAATGTATTTATGGCTTTAACAGCTGGAATCGTAGGTTTACCAAACGTAGGAAAATCGACATTATTTAATGCAATTACACAAGCGGGTGCGGAATCTGCCAACTATCCATTCTGTACAATTGACCCGAACGTGGGTATTGTAGAAGTTCCTGATGCACGTTTACAAAAATTAACTGAGCTTGTTCAACCAAAGAAAACTGTTCCAACTACATTTGAATTTACAGATATCGCTGGAATTGTTAAAGGAGCAAGTAAGGGTGAAGGCTTAGGAAATAAATTCTTATCACATATTCGTCAAGTGGACGCAATTTGCCAAGTAGTACGTTGTTTTGAGGACGAAAATATCACACATGTTGCTGGTAAAGTAGATCCGATTGAAGATATTGAAGTTATTAACTTAGAGCTTATTTTAGCTGACTTAGAATCTGTTGATAAAAGAATCGCACGTGTAGCTAAAATGGCTAAACAAAAAGATAAAGAAGCAATGTTTGAGCATGATATTTTAGTTCGTTTAAAAGAAGCTTTTGAAAATGAACAGCCAGCTCGTACAGTGGAATTTACTGAAGAAGAGATGCGTGTAGTCAAAATGATGCACTTATTAACGATAAAACCTGTTTTATACGTAGCTAACGTTAGTGAAGATGATGTGGCTGATCCTTCAGGAAATCCTCATGTTCAAAAAGTACGTGAATTTGCAGAAAAAGATAATGCTGAAGTAATTGTTGTATGTGCGAAAATCGAATCTGAAATTGCTGAACTTGAAGGTGAAGAAAAAGAAATGTTCTTATCTGAGCTCGGAATCGCAGAATCTGGTTTAGACCAATTAATTCGTGCAGCATACCACTTATTAGGTTTAGCGACGTATTTTACTGCAGGTGTACAGGAAGTACGTGCTTGGACATTTATCCAAGGAATGAAGGCTCCTCAATGTGCTGGAATTATTCACTCTGATTTTGAAAGAGGATTTATCCGTGCTGAAACAGTATCGTATGAAGACTTACTTGCAGGTGGAAATATGGCAGCAGCTCGTGAAGCTGGGAAAGTTCGTTTGGAAGGTAAGGACTATATTGTTAAAGATGGAGATGTTATTCACTTCCGTTTTAATGTGTAAAGATAGGTAACACCTTGATATTGAAATACCAGAGAAAGCCTAACTCTAATATGCGAGTTAGGCTTTGTTGTTTAACTGGACGGCTTTTTTTCTTGGAAAGAAGTTTGCTTGTTTCTTGATGATTGATAGGTTACACAAAGTAGGTACATGGTGTTATCAAAACAAATAATGCAGCGCATTGCATTAGTTAAAAACATATGATATAATTCATATTCGTGAGTAATTAATTTAAATTGCTCCTTGCCCATATATGGGCCGTTAGTCCAAAAGGAGGTGACAGTGATGAGAAAATACGAAATTATGTACATCATCCGTCCAAATATCGAAGATGAAGCTAAAAAAGCTTTAGTTGAACGTTTCAACACAGTTCTAACTGATAATGGTGCGGAAATTACAGAAACAAAAGATTGGGGTAAGCGTCGTCTAGCTTACGAAATCAATGACTTCCGTGATGGTTTCTACACTCTTGTAAAAGTACAAGCAGAAGCAGCGGCAGTTCAAGAATTTGATCGTCTTGCTAAAATTAGCGAAGACATCATTCGTCATATGGTAACTAAAGAAGAAGCATAATATAGATTTTAATATCGATTCAAAATATCAACGAAATATTTTGAATGGTAGGAGTTGATTCTGATGATGAACCGTGTTGTCCTAGTAGGACGCTTAACAAAAGATCCAGATTTGCGCTACACACCTAATGGAGTACCTGTGGCAACCTTCACTCTTGCAGTGAATCGAAATTTTTCGAATCAGCAAGGCGATCGTGAAGCAGATTTTATTAACTGTGTAGTTTGGCGTAAACCGGCAGAAAACGTAGCAAACTTCCTAAAAAAAGGTAGTCTTGCTGGTGTTGATGGCCGTATTCAAACACGCAACTATGAAGGACAAGATGGTAAGCGAGTGTATGTAACTGAAATAGTGGCTGAAAGTGTTCAATTCCTTGAACCTAGAAGCGCTAACGGTGGCAGAAACGAAGGCGGTTCGTTCGGTGCTGCACCAGGTCCAAGAGATGATTATTCTTCTTATGGTCAAGGTCAAAATCGAAATCAGAATCAAAACCAACGTAGTGGCAACTACACTCGTGTAGATGATGATCCATTTGCAAATGGTGGTCAAACGATTGACATTTCTGATGATGATCTGCCATTTTAAAAATATAAATAATTAAGGAGGGAAAAACCAATGGCAATGGGTGGACGCAGAGGTGGCCGTGCTAAACGTCGTAAAGTTTGTTACTTTACTTCAAACGGTATCACTCACATCGATTATAAAGATGTAGATTTACTTAAAAAATTCATTTCTGAGCGTGGTAAAATTTTACCTCGTCGTGTAACTGGTACAAGTGCTAAATATCAACGTAAATTAACAGTTGCTATCAAACGCGCACGTACTATGGCATTACTACCATACGTATCTGGTGAATAATAACGAATCAAAACACATGAAGGACTGCCTTCATGTGTTTTTTTTTACGATAAAATATAAGCACAAGTAGCCTTGAAACTTTCTAAGTGGTATATACATAACAAGTCATACAACAATGTTTTAAGCATTTGGCGCGTAAGTATGATTAAATAAAAAAAGCAGTTTTCTAAAAAGATTGTTGTTCCAATACGTTCAGTAATAAAACCAGTGGATAAAGAACTCTATTGATTGGAGCGTGCGGTACGAGACTTCTATGGGAGTGGCCTTGCCGAAAGTGAGTAACCTGGAGCAAAATTTGGCCTATATGTAAATTTACTGTTCATAGGCGATAAAGTTTGCAGAAACAGTCAATATAAAAGAAATAACGTTATTATTTGAGGTGAAAGAGTGAAGCAACATTTTACAATAGGGGAGTTTGCTAAATTACATGATATTTCAGAATCAACATTGCGATATTATGATCAAAAGGGAATTTTTCAACCCAAAAAGGTAGATCCTCATACGCAATATCGATATTATACGATTGATCAATTTCCAATGATGGATACAATTAAATTTCTTAGGCATCTAGATATCTCCTTAAACGAAATTAAAGATTATGTGGAACATCGAACACCAGATATTGCATTAGCTTTACTGGAGAAGCAAATGCAAAAATTGCTTGAAAGACAAAAAGAAATTGATCTTATGATGCTTATGACTCAAAGGAAAATCGATTTAATAAAAGATGGTACTAATCGTGAACCAGGGATCGTAACATATAAAAAGTTACCTAAACGGTTAATCTATGGTAGAGAAATTCAAAGCTATATATCGGATGATGTTTTCTTTATGTATCTAAATGATTTAGAAAAAAAACTTCATAAAATAGCTCCTATATTCGTTTTGAATAAGATTGGGATGTTTGTTTCAAAAGAAGGACTATTGAAGGGAGATTATCTAGATTATAGCGGCCTGTTCATTCCTCTTGATGGCATCGATTTCGTACCTGAGAGTAGTTCTTATATCAATGAAGGATATTGCATGTACATATCATATTGGTGATTATGAAAAGAATAGCCATACATATGACAGGTTTTTAGCAAACATTTCTCGTGATGGATATGAAATTATTGGTGACGCCATTGAGATTGGCATTATTGATTATTCAATTACGTTACAAGAAGAAGAATTAGTAATAGAATATCAAATACCTGTTAGAAAAATTAGGTAGTTGTGAGCCTTAAAAGACGACTTCTTCTATCATGATTCGTGATTACGAAAAAATTCTATGTTAACCTCTTGACCTTAAAGTAGCTTTAAGGTTTACACTAAGTAGCGTTACATTAGGAGGTTATACAATGACAGAATCAACTATAGAACTTCGAGAAACCCCTGTTAAAAAATTGTTTATATCTTATTTAATACCTTCTGTTCTAGGTATGTTACTCATGTCAGTAAATATATTAGTGGATGGAATCTTTGTAAGTCACGGTGTTGGAGAAGAAGCATTAGCAGGTGTAAATATTGCTGTTCCGATTTTTTCAGTATTTTTATCGATTTCTTTATGGATAGGAATGGGAGGCGCCACTCTTTATTCTATATCATTAGGAGAAAATCAATTTCAAAAAGCAAGAGCTATCTTTACACAGTCTTTTGTATTAGCGATAGTTATCGTTCAAGTTTTAGCGGTTTTAAGTTTATGGAAAGAAACTGAATTAGCGTATTTCTTTGGAGCGAATGATCATATTCTTCCTTACGTATTAGATTATTTACATGTAATCTTACTGTACGGAGTTGTATTTGTTTTAGAGAATATTTTCAGTATATTTGTTCGAAATGATGGAAATCCAAGATTAGCTATGATTGGTTTAATTATTACATCAATCTTGAATATTATTTTTAACTATATCTTTATTTTCCAAATGGGGATGGGAGTAAAAGGTGCGGCATATGCTACAGTTCTATCAGCAGCCATTGGTTTCATCGTATTACTGACACACTTTTTCCGTAAAAAAAGCGTATTGAAATTTGTAAAATTAAAATTTGAAAAAAACATCATTCATCAAATTTTAAATATTGGTTTTCCTAGTTTTGTGGTAGAAAGCTCTGCAGCGATTTTAACGATGGGTTATAATATTTCATTTATGCATTTTATTGGTGAAATAGGAGTTACATCATTTGCGGTAGTGAATTATATTCATGTCATGTTTATCTTATTGTTTTTAGGCGTAGGGGCAGCATTACAGCCGATTGCAAGCTTTCATCATGGAGCGCGCTTATTTGAGAGACTAAGAAAGTTCTTACGACTAGCTGTAAAGACTAGCTTGATAATAGGACTTCTTACATTTTTATTTGGCTTGTTTTTCGGACATATATTTGTTTCTATGTTTGGAGTAGAGTCAAAAGAAGTTTATCGATTTACAGTACAAGGAATAGGGATATTTTTTATTAGTTATTTATTTTTAGGCTACAATTTAGTGTATATAGAATACTTCCAAGCAACGCGAAAAATTCGTCTAGCTGTTATTCTGGTGTTAGCTCGAAGTATCATTTTACTTCTTCCATTGCTTTGGATTTTACCTAGTTTATTTGGAGCAGTTGGAATATGGTTAGCTTTACCGATATCAGAAGGAATTACGTCCTTATGTTTATATATATGGAATCGAAAGAAGAATCCAGTTCCTCAACGGGAAACAAAAGAAGTACTCTTATAAAAATGTAATAGTTTCATGTGAAACAAAGACGATAGCAATTTAAAGCTGCTATCGTCTTTTTTACTGAAATTTATTAACTGCTTTTCTAAAAAGTTGTAGTTTTTACATAAGTTTGGTGAACAAAATGAGCAAAAAATTGATTGAGTGTAAGGCGTGGGATCTAACAGGCAATCGGCATCGAAGCTGTTCTTCCCATCTTCGGAAAGCTGGCATCTTAGAGCGGAATTCAACTTAGCCTATATTCGCTCACTTGTTTATAGTCAACAAAATGTGAAAACAATAAATTCAATAGTCACCATTATGGGATTTAAATATTTGTTATAAACGAGATGTGAATTGACTTATTATAAACCAAGTATTAAAATGTTTGTAATAAAACAAACAAAACAAAGAGGTGTTTGTATTGTCTAATTCGGAGCTGTTTTGGAATGCTACCCATGATGAGCTGAAAAAAGGGTATATTGAAAAAGAAAAAGAATATATCTGTTTATTGTGTAATCAAAAAGTTGAAAAAGGTTTGATATATCCATTGAATGATCGTTTACTTGAAGCTTCGAAATATATGGAAATGCATATAGAACACGAGCATCATTCTGTTTTTGAATATTTAATTGGACTAGATAAAAAGCTAACGGGATTAACTGATCATCAAAATAATTTATTGAAGCTATTTTACCAAGGTAAGAGTGATCAAGAAGTACAAAAAGAATTAGGTATTGGTAGTGCCTCAACTATACGCAATCATCGATTTGTGCTAAAAGAGAAAGAAAGACAAGCAAAAATATTTCTACTCTTAATGGATCTTTTAAAGGAACGAGATGCACATGCACCTGCATTTGTGGAAATTCCTAAAAATGCAACTATGATTGATGATCGCTATCGAGTAACAGAAACAGAAAATGAAGAGGTTATTAAAAAGTACTTTAAAGATGGGCGTTTGACGAAATTTTCTATGAAGCAAAAGTATAAAATAATCGTACTACGTGAAATCATCAAACGATTTGAAGCAGATAAAATGTATAGTGAAAAAGAAGTGAATACCATTCTCCAAACCATTTTTGAGGACTTTGTAACGCTACGTAGATACTTAATTGAATATGGCTTTTTAGATCGTAAACCAGATGGAAGCCGATATTGGTTGAAAAAATAAAAGAAAAAGGATAATAGCGGGTTGTAACTACTACGTGACAGCTCGCTATTATCCTTTATTTTAATTCATAGTACTTTTTAGATAGATGTATCAATAAGGTTAAAAATCTATCTATAGGGTAATTGCAAAAGGATATACTAAATATAGTGACTTTTTTGGGCTCTGTTGATTACGGTTGGAAATCTGAAAGATGAAATGAAAAGACAAGATTAATAAGTGAAAAATGAGCGATGATGCGTGTCTTTGTCTAAAAAATGGAAAGGATAGGGTCTATTCTCCAATAAACGCAGACTTAAAGAATCCTTTTTCACTGTCATTACATGTGAATAAAAATGAATAGTATAGCGTAACTAAGCTTCGTAAAAATGAAAAAAGTTTAATATTTATGCGTAATGACTTAAAATGTATAAATGAAACCTAATTGATAGGTTCACGTAATACATATGAAATGAGGAAATGGAAATTTCCTGATATGTAAAGAGGGGAGTTTTACAGTTTTGAATAAAGGCAAACTATTGACAGAGAGTGGAGTTTTATTAGCTCTATATGCTGTTATGCTTTTTTTAGTCGTTTACATACCGGTTTTAGGTATAATTCTAATGTTTTTATTACCGATACCGTTCGTTTTAATTGCGACAAAGCAAAATCTTGGTTGGTCTTTTGGCAGTTTTTTTGTTGCCATTTTATTAACCGTATTAATCGGTTCGTTTGCTGCAATACCTATAACAATGATTTTTGGATTAATTGGTATAACAATGGGTTATTATTTACAAAAAGGTAAAAGTAATCTTCAAATGTTTATTGTTTCGGTATTAGTATTTATAGTATGTACACTGCTTATATTTATTGGATCGATTGTCTTAATGGATGTGAATCTCTTTGAGACATCGAAACAAATTATAGAACAATCCATTAAACAGTCTTCAGAGATGTTAACAACTTTAGGACAAAATAAAGAACAAATTGAGAAATTAACAGAGCAAGTAATGGTTACTATTCAAACGATGGGGACCTTGTTACCAAGCTATCTTGTTTTATCCTCGGTTATTATGGTAGGGATTGTTTTTGTGGCTTGTAAACCGATTATCAATCGATTTAGTAACAAAAAACTATCTATTGCACCTATTCGAGATATACAACTACCAAAGAGTCTTTTATGGTATTATTTAATTATTATGATTGCCTCGTTATTCATTCAAGTAGAACGAGGAGACTATTTATATTCAGTATTGCTAAATCTAGGTTTTACTTTACAATTTTTTATTTTCTTACAAGGGATATCGTTTGTCTTTTTCTTTTCCAATGCCAAAAAGTGGCCGAAGCCTATTCCTGTTATCGTTATTATTTTTGCGATGATAACAGCACTATCTCCATTTATTCGTATTTTGGGTATAATGGATTTAGGGTTCCCATTTAGAGAAAATATTCAAAAAAAATCTTAAGTTTTTTTATTGGTATGTAGAGTTGGAGAAACTAGGAGCTTTTAGGAGCTGAAACAATGTTGTCGAACATTAATAATAAGTCTATTCGCTATCCGATGTATGGATTGATAGCAGTAGTAACCGTATTGCTTATTTCTCTTATGTTTTACAAATGGTGGATTGCTCTAATAGGTATTCCACTTGTTTGCATGTTATTTTATCAGATATTGAGTATTGAGCTTAACAACAGAAGAGAAACAGAAAAATATATTTCTACACTATCCTACCGCTTGAAAAAAGTTGGTGAAGAAGCACTATTGGAAATGCCCATAGGGATCATGCTCATTAATGATGACTATTGTATAGAATGGACGAATCCATTTATGGCTTCTTGTTTTCATGAAGATACGCTTGTAGGTCGATCATTATACGATGTAGCAGAAATTCTTATTCCGCTTCTTAAACAGGAAGTGGAAACAGAAGCTGTTACCCTTAATGATCGTAAATTTAAAGTGGTTCATAAAAAAGCGGAAAAATTGCTTTATTTTTTCGATGTAACAGAACAAGTTGAAATTGAAAAAATGTACGAAGATGAAAGAACAGTCATCAGTATTATTTTCTTGGATAATTATGATGAATTAACACAAGCGATGGACGATCAAAGAAGAAGTAGCTTAAATAGTTTAGTCACATCCCTTTTAGACAAGTGGGCTAGGGATAATGGGGTATTTTTAAAAAGAACTTCATCTGACAGGTTTATTGGTATTTTCAATGAAAGTATTCTACAAAAGTTAGAGAAGACAAAATTTACTATTCTAGATGAAATTAGAGAAACAACTGCTAAGCAGCATGTTCCATTAACTTTAAGTATAGGTGTAGGCTGTGGAGCATCATCATTGCCGGAATTAGGAACAATTGCCCAATCTAGTTTAGATTTAGCGTTAGGTCGTGGTGGTGATCAGGTAGCCATCAAACTACCAAATGGAAAAGCAAAATTTTTTGGTGGTAAAACAAACCCTATGGAAAAAAGAACAAGAGTCCGTGCACGCGTTATTTCCCATGCTTTAAAGGATATTATTCTTGATAGTGATAAGGTTATCGTCATGGGACATAAATACCCTGATATGGATGCCATAGGAGCGGCTATCGGTATATCAAAAGTGGCAAATATGAATAATCGAGATTCTTACGTCGTAGTGAATTTTCAAGAGTTAGATACTGGAGTTAGACGCATGATGTCTGAAATTCAGGGAAAACCGGAATTGTATTCTAGATTCATCACACCAGAAGATGCGTATGAACTTATTACAGATGATACATTATTAGTTATAGTAGATACCCATAAACCTTCTATGGTTATTGATGATAAATTATTACGAAGTATTGATAAGGTGGTCGTAATTGATCATCACCGCAGGGGAGAAGAGTTTATTAATCGCTCTTTACTTGTATATATGGAACCATATGCTTCCTCCACAGCGGAACTTGTTACAGAATTGTTAGAGTATCAAGAGAAGAATAGTAAGATTGATATGTTAGAGGCCACGGCATTATTGGCAGGTATAATTGTTGATACAAAAAGTTTTACGATGAGAACAGGCTCTAGAACGTTTGATGCTGCATCCTACTTACGAGCACATGGTGCAGATACAGTCCTCGTTCAAAGGTTTTTAAAGGAAGATCTAGAAACGTATATAAGACGTGCAAAGCTTATAGAGACTTTTTCTTTTTATAGAAATGGTATTGTCATTGCTAAAGGAGCACCAGATCAAATAAATGATCAAATTTTAATTGCGCAAGCAGCAGATACTCTTCTAACAATGGAAGGTGTTGGAGCAGCTTTTGTTGTTTCAAAACGAGATGAAAATGTTATTGGCATTAGTGCTCGTTCATTGGGAGATATAAATGTACAAATTATTATGGAAGCTCTAAATGGAGGAGGACATTTAACGAATGCCGCTACTCAAATTGAAAATAGCACTGTAGATGAAGCTGTAGATAAGCTACAACTTGCAATAGATGATTATCTAGGAGGGCATAAAGAATGAAAGTAATTTTTCTTAAAGATGTAAAAGGTAAAGGCAAAAAAGGTGAAGTGAAAAATGTATCTGATGGATACGCACAAAACTTCCTATTAAAAAATCAAGTTGCCATTGAAGCAACTCCAGCAAATATGAAAAAATTAGAAGCACAAAAAAATAAACAAAATCAATTAGCGGCTGAAGAATTACAATTAGCTAAAGAGTTAAAAGCAAAGCTTGAAAAGGTAACAGTTGAAATTGAAGCAAAAGCTGGAGAAGGCGGCCGCTTATTCGGTTCTATTACAACAAAACAAATTTCAGAGGCTCTAAATGCAGCTGAAAAAATTAAAATCGATAAACGTAAAATGGAGCTTCCAGATGGTATTAGATCATTAGGATATACAAAAGTACCTGTTAAGCTACATCACGAAGTAATGGCTACATTGAATGTACATGTAAAAGAAGCAAAATAAAAATAATATGTATGTAGGACGACTCCTGTTCATGATATAGTGATATAAGGAGTCGTCTTATATATTTAAAGGAAAAAATGATAAATGAGGGATGATAATGATATAATAATTCCTTATCCATGTTTCTCATTTAAAAAGGACTGCTGCGGTTTTTTTGTAAGAAAAGAAAGTTAATCATTTTGAATATAGAGTAAGGTCTAGCTCTAGAGTGTTTCTTTTGTCTGACCTCATACCTGTTAAGATCGGTAAGTCGATCCTTTGTGGTGAAATAATAGTAAGGTATAGAACATGATAGTGAATAATATTTTTTAGAACTAGATCAAAAAAGGGCCGGTGACGGTTTTTCTTAATAAGATAGGAGGTTGTAAATGGTGAGTGAAGCTTTTCAAAATCAGATACCACCGCAAAATATTGAAGCAGAACAAGCTGTATTAGGAGCAATATTTTTACAGCCTTCTTCTTTAATAGTTGCATCAGAGTTATTAATTCCAGAAGACTTCTATCGAATAGCACATCAAAAAATCTTTGAAGTTATGCTTAAACTGAATAATAGTGGAAGTGTCGTGGATTTAATTACCGTTACAGAGGAACTCGCTGCAACGAAAAGTTTAGAAGATGTTGGTGGGGTAGCATATCTAAGTGAATTGGCAGATTCAACACCTACAGCAGCGAATATAGAATACTATGCGAAGATAGTGGATGAAAAATCTTTATTGCGTAGAACGATTCGTGTGGCTACTCAAATTGTACAAGATGGTTACAGTAGAGAAGATGAAGTTGAAGCATACATTAGTGAAGCTGAGAAAAGCATTATGGAAGTTGCTCAGCAGAAAAATGCAGGTGCTTTTCAAAATATTAAAGATGTACTAGTTAGCGCATATGATAATATCGAGGTTCTTGCTAATAGAAAGGGAGATATAACGGGTATTCCTACAGGATTTGCAGAATTAGATCGAATGACAGCAGGATTTCAACGAAATGATTTAATTATCGTAGGAGCCAGACCTTCTGTTGGTAAAACCGCGTTTGCTCTTAATATTGCACAAAATGTTGCCACTAAGACTGAAGAAAACGTAGCGATATTTAGTTTGGAGATGGGAGCAGAACAGTTAGTTATGCGTATGATTTGTGCGGAAGGTAATATTAATGCGCAAAACTTAAGAACGGGTGCGTTAACAGATGAAGATTGGCGGAAACTCACCATGGCAATGGGAAGTTTATCAAATGCGGGAATTTTTATCGATGATACACCTGGTGTACGTATAGGAGATATTCGTTCAAAATGTCGTCGATTAAAACAAGAGCATGGCCTTGGAATGATTCTAATTGATTATTTGCAATTAATTCGAGGGGACGGTAATTCTGGAGAAAATCGTCAACAGGAAGTATCAGAGATTTCTCGTTCATTGAAAGCATTAGCTCGTGAATTGAAAGTACCTGTTATTGCCTTATCACAGCTCTCCCGTGGTGTTGAACAACGACAAGATAAAAGACCTATGATGTCTGATATCCGTGAATCTGGTAGTATTGAGCAGGATGCAGACATTGTAGCCTTTCTATATCGTGATGATTACTATGATAAAGAATCAGAGAACAAAAATATTATCGAAATCATCATTGCCAAACAACGTAACGGCCCAGTAGGAACGGTATCTCTCGCATTTGTTAAGGAATATAATAAATTCGTAAATTTAGAAACACGTTATGACGACTCAAATGTTCCACCTGGAGCATAAAAAAGGAAGCGATAAAATTTCGCTTCCTTTTTTTAATTATTGTTCATTACTAGAAGGCGCTTGCGCTTTTACAGTCCAATCTGACATCTGTCATGCTAGGGTTATAAGTCACTCTTAAGATGCTGGTTTATTTAAAAATACTTGACCTGGAACGTTGTTTGCTTGATCTTCAATTTCTAATAATTGACTAACAGTAACAAATTGATAGCCTTTTTGACTTAATTCTGTTAACACGCTATCTAGGGCTTGAGCAGTTGCGCTATGAATATCATGCATAAGAATGATACTTCCATTGCGTGTTTTTTCTCTTACAATTTTTTTAATCATCTCTTTATTATGATGTTTCCAATCCAGTGTATCCACAGACCAATTTACGATAGGACCGTTTAATACTTGTTTAACTTGGTCGTTGAATGCACCATATGGTGGTCGAATAGTAGCAGGAGCAACACCAGTAATTTTGGCAACAGCACTTGACGTATGATATATTTGATTTCGCAATTCCTGTTGACTTAAGCTTGTTAACTTTGGATGACTCCATGAATGATTTCCAATTTCATGTCCTTCATCAAAAGTACGCTTAACAATTTCAGGATAATACTCTACGCGGTTACCTAATACAAAGAACGTTGCTTTCGCCTTATGTTTTTTAAGAATATCTAAAATATAAGGTGTTAATTGATGATGAGGTCCATCATCAAATGTAATGGCAACATATTTTCCATCTGGTGATAAAGAGGATTTTTTCTCTTCTTTATTAGTCGTTGTATTAGATAGGATTTCTGTTTCATTTGAAAATACTTGTTCTAATGAGTGCATATATGAATCTTTTACGATACCATTTAAATCGTTTATAGCTACTTCTACTTTATATGGACCAATGGATTTAGGACCGATTTGTTTTTCTTTAAAATAAAAATCAAGAGAGTGGTTAGAGAAACTAAAGGATTCATAGTTGGCCACTTTAGGTGCAGTACCATCTATTACTCGATCATAGTTTGTTAATTTCATAGTTTTAGCGTCTTGAAGAATCTTATTCTGAGAAATATCAGCAATTTGCTGTAAGGACGAGTAATCTAGAAGTAATTCTTCTAAGGAAATTTGTTTCCCACTATTTAATTGGAAATTAAGCGTGTAATTTCTTTCGGTGCTTTCTTTTCCCGCTAATTTTACATTATTATTAAAAACAATGGATATGATATTATCAGATAGGTGGGTGATATCATAGTCTAATAAAAGCTCTGAATAGTCATTTCCTTTTGGCTGAATCTTTTGTGCATCATTTAGAAACTGTTTCTTATGCTCCTTTATAAATTCTCTAATTGTTAAATTAATTTGTTTTTGCTTTGTTCTTGGAAAATGAATGGCATATTTATATTTGTCGTACTCACCAATTTCTGTTTCGATTTCCATATTAGGATATTTGGATTCTTTAACAAAAGTTTGAATATGAGAATTTTCCTTTTTGCCTATCCCTTTTTCTTCCGATGTCCCTACACATGCAGTCGTAAATAACATTACAATAAGTGCAAGAATGACTGTTTTCCAATGCATTGTTGCAATCCCCCAGACGGTATTAATATATATAAATTAATGTTTATACATAAAATAGAAAGTAATAACTGATTTTTAGCTGTTGTTTATAGAATAGTTCGATTGTATTCGACATTTTCATTATACATGAAAAAGATGTATATTGATGTATTAAATTAGAAATTTATTACAATTGCACTATTACGAACAAATGAGTGTTTATTTAATATTAATGTTCGGTTTTGGTTGACTTTTTGGTAGTCAAACTGATAAAATAAGTATGTTTGATAGTATTTGTACAAATGTGAACCTTTGGAGGTGCAAGGATATGTCTTCAGTAGTAGTTGTGGGAACACAATGGGGAGATGAAGGTAAGGGCAAAATTACAGATTTTTTGTCAGAACATGCAGAAGCAATTGCTCGATATCAAGGTGGTAATAATGCTGGTCATACAATTAAATTTAATGGTGTAACGTATAAATTGCATCTAATTCCATCAGGAATTTTTTATAGTGATAAAATTTGTGTTATTGGAAATGGAATGGTAGTTGATCCAAAGGCACTTATTCAAGAGTTAGAATATTTGCACAAACAAGGGATTACGACTGATAATCTTCGTATAAGCAACCGTGCACACATTATTCTACCTTATCATATCAAGCTTGATGAGGTTGAAGAAGATCGTAAAGGTGATAATAAAATTGGTACTACGAAAAAAGGTATCGGCCCTGCATACATGGATAAAGCAGCTCGCATGGGTATCCGTATGGCGGATCTTTTAGATCGTGAAGTATTTGAAGAAAAATTAGCACATAACTTAAAAGAAAAAAATCGCCTACTTGAAAAGTTTTATGAAACAGAAGGCTTTACTTTAGAAGAAATTTTAGATGAGTATTATGAATATGGTCAACAAATTGAAAAATATGTTTGTGATACTTCTGTTGTATTAAATGATGCACTAGATGAAGGACGTCGTGTTCTTTTTGAAGGTGCACAAGGTGTAATGCTTGATATCGATCAAGGTACGTATCCATTCGTTACTTCTTCAAATCCTGTAGCAGGTGGGGTAACGATCGGATCTGGTGTAGGTCCATCTAAAATTGACCATGTAGTAGGTGTATGTAAGGCATATACTTCTCGTGTTGGTGATGGCCCGTTCCCTACAGAATTACATGATGAAATCGGTCATCAAATTCGTGAAGTAGGTCGTGAATACGGTACAACAACAGGGCGTCCACGCCGTGTAGGTTGGTTTGACTCTGTCGTTGTTCGCCACGCTCGTCGTGTAAGTGGTATTACAGATTTATCACTAAATTCAATCGATGTATTGACAGGTATTGAAACAGTGAAAATTTGTGTAGCATACCGTTATGGTGATCAAGTGATTGAAGAATATCCAGCAAACTTACGTATTCTTGCGAAATGTGAGCCAATTTATGAAGAATTACCAGGTTGGACAGAAGACATTACAGGAGTTAAATCATTAGGAGAACTTCCTGCTAATGCTCGTCATTATGTTGAACGAGTTTCACAATTAACTGGTATTCCATTATCTACATTCTCTGTTGGTCCAGACCGTACACAAACAAACGTAGTTAACAATCCTTGGAGAAGATAATAAATTATGAAACAATCTTTCCTTTCTTAGAGAGGGAAGATTGTTTTATTTTATAGAAGGCTGTTTTTATATAAGTTCAGTGAATAAAATTAGCATCCAAAAGCGGAATTCAGCTCAGCCTATTCACTACTTGTTCATAGGCAGCAAACTATACAAAAAGGTTTATAGAAACATCATTTCATTAGCTAGTAGCCATATTAGCTAATTTTTTTATGTTGTAGGGCTCAACTATACGCTAAGTAAAAGTAAAACTCTAAAAGAAACAATTTTGTTACCTATAAATAGCTTATAGTATAAAAGTAGGAATATAAAAAATCACCGTTTCACGTGAAACTATGCAGAAGCTTTATCCGTACGTATAGTTATCGAATGGAGGGATAAATTGGAACGAATCAGTAGAGTATTGGAATATCGTTTATGGAAAGGTCACGATCAATATATTCCGTTATATTTTTATGAAAATATAGAATTAGAACAAATATTAGCTCGAAGAGAATGCGAGTTCTTTGTGAAAAATGGGGTGACTTATAAGCAACTATCATCTGCCATTGAGCAAGATTTATATGTTATTTATGTTGAGATATTTGAAGAGAATGCACCAGAAATATTACAAGAAGAAAAAAATAAGGGCATTTCTTTAGAAATTCGTGAATTAAATGCGATGAAGAATCATCCAATAGTTCAAATAGTAAGTAAGGAAAATCATTTAGATATATTGAGTATGATTGGATCATCCTTTTTATATGTAAATCATCAAGAATGGCAAAGGGATAGTGCAGAGTTAGATGAAGATCGTTTAACTTATGTCTTATACGGTACGCCTACTGGATATGAGTGGGAGGGTGAATGGAAGTGAAGAAGACAACAAAAATGATGGCTGGAGTAATGGCCACATTAATGACAGTTACCACAACGGCTTGTGAAAATGAAAGTCGCCCTGATAAACCAAAAGATACATCGTGTGATGATTGGGAATGGGATAAAGAAACGGGAACTTATTATTGTGATGATAGTAGTTCAAGTGTGTATAGAAGTTACTATCATGGAGGAAGGGTTTATAAATCCAAAACGTCATTGAAAGCCGATGATACGTACAAAACTTACAAAAGTAGTTATAAATCTGGAATTGGCAGTGGAACTAAGGGAGGTTTTGGAGGTTAAAGATGAATAGTCATGCTCTAAAACGAAAAGAAGTCTATGAAAATGTTCAAGATTTTTGGCATGATCTCTATGATACAGAATATGCATTATTGGATGTGAAAATTGAGAGTAAAAAGAAAATAGCTAATATTCGAACAGCTACGGATCGTATTGGTCATATTTTTTTCAAAATGGCGTTCTTATTACGTCAGTTGGATGATCAAACTCTTCTTCAGCTTGGTTTTCCTAGACAAACGCTATCATTCATTCGATTCAAGCAAATTCCATTTGAAACCGTCATTGCTAGAATAGATTTAGTAGTCTTAAATAATGAAATAAAATTATTAGAATTAAATAGTGATACACCAACTTTTATTAAAGAAACCTTTCATGTTAATCAATTTATTTGTAATGAACTATTTTGTGATAATCCTAATCATTTATTAGAAAAGCAATTATCGTATAGTATTCATCAGGCAATTCTTTCTTCATTACAAAGTATTGGAGCACCTGAAAATGGAAAGGTTGTATTTACTTCACATGGCGATCATGAAGAAGACTATTATACGACTCTTTATCTTATGGAGATTTGTCAAATAGAAGCCGAATACGTACCTTTGCATCACCTGAAGATTGTTCCTGAAAATATTAGCAAGGACGGAAAAGTTGTATTGGAAAAAGGTGTTTATACAGCTAATAATGAAAAAATTGCTGTTTTATACAGACAAACGTATCCAATTGAACATTTAGTAGACGATAAAGATCCTGATACAGATGAACAAGTAGGAGAAATGTTACTTAAATTAGTAGAAGAGAAGCAAGTGGCTATTCTTAATCCTCCTTCTAGTTTTTTATTACAATCCAAAGCTATTATGGCAATTATTTGGGGTCTTCATGAACAGAACCATGAGTACTATTCAAAGGAAGAGCATGAATGGATTCAAGCATATTTTTTACCAACCTATTTAGATGCAGAACCATTTCTGGAAAAAGAGGAAGCGTTTGTAAGAAAACCTTCCTTTGGTCGAGAAGGAGATACGATTGAGATATATAGCGGTGATGGAACAAAGCAATTAGAGGACCAAAATAAAACTTATAATCAATCATTATCAGTGTATCAAAAGTATATTGATCTTCCGGAGTGCAGTGTGAAAACAGTAGAGGGTGAAAAATTATTTCGTTATATGTACGGTTGCTTCTTGTTAAATGGAAAATCTGCTGCAATAGGTGTTCGAGTGGGCGGTCAAATTACCAATAATGCTTCATATTTTTTACCTGTCGGAATTGAAAAAGGAGGAAAATCATAAATGTCACAGTTTATTTCAGTAGATGCCATGTTGAATTTTTTAGCACATGCTGGTGTTGGTTTTATATTAATTATTTTAGGGTTGATAGCTTTTGCTTTAACAACCAAGTTTTCCGAGCTTCAACTTATTAAGGAAGGAAATTTAGCAGTTGCTCTGAAATTATGGGGGAAGGCTATAGGGTTAGCTATTATTATATATACAGTTTGGTCCGATAGTATAAGTTTACTGGATGCTTTTATTTGGGGTTTGATTGGAATTGCTGTTCAAGTGTTTTCTTACTTAATTATTGAATTAATTCTTAGACCTATTATTAAGCTAGAACAGAAAGTGGAAGAGGGTAATCTTGCTGTCGGTTTTAGTCTGTTTTCTCTAGCCATTGTTGTTGGAATTGTCGTTGGAGCTAGTTTAACGTATTAATTATTTTAATAAAATGATTATCAGAATGAGGGCACTTTTTTATCAAATATTTTTTATGAAGTCTCTCTAAATGTACAAAAGCTCCTTTTAAATGAGAGACTTGATAAAAAATTGCTAGATAGTTATATAGTTGATCAAAGGGAAATGAGAAGGATTGTTACACGATAAATTTTCAGAATAAACTTTTTTAGAAAAACATATTGCAATTAAAATAGAAGCTATGCTATTATTAAAAACGTCGCTGATGACAGTAATTGTTTTGAGCCATTAGCTCAGTTGGTAGAGCATCTGACTTTTAATCAGAGGGTCGAAGGTTCGAATCCTTCATGGCTCACCATTTTGTGTGGCCCGTTGGTCAAGCGGTTAAGACACCGCCCTTTCACGGCGGTAACACGGGTTCGAATCCCGTACGGGTCATCGGCAACGTAAAAGCTAGCAAATAACTGGCAAGGACGGTTAGACTGTTAGCTTTTACTTTATATAGATTAGTAGTTTTTGGTCCCGTGGTGTAGCGGTTAACATGCCTGCCTGTCACGCAGGAGATCGCGGGTTCGATTCCCGTCGGGACCGTCTCAAATAAAAACGCCTATTTTAGGCGTTTTTATTTTTGTCTGAGATGCAGAGAGTAATGAAGATGAATTTTTATTACAAAATCATTATTTTTGTAATAAAGAAGAAGTGTGGTTTCGACAAAAATTAATAAATATATGGGGAAAAAGAGCTTTTTTTTATGAAATTTGATACACAAGCATGTATTATGTAACTATTTATACATTTATATTACATTATAGAGACTCCTCCTTTTTTAAATCTGAATTATGTTAAAGTTTAGTAGGTGTAATGGTGGACTAGTAAGTAGGCCATAAGTGATACACTTAAGAACTTTCAAGCAGACATAAGGAGGAAGTTTGGTGTCGTTGTTACAAAAATTCGATTTAGCAAATTACAAAAATCAAATGAAGAAGGCAATGCTCTTAACAATTGCATTCTCAACATTTTCAATACAACATACTGCATCAGCAGAAGAAAATAATGATATTACAACTATTTATCATGTTTATAAAGATGGAACTCTTCTAGGGAGCATTACTGAAAATGATAAGCAGAAATTATATCAACAATTATCTCAAAAAATAGATCAAACGAAAAAAACTTTTCCAAAATATCAATTAGAAATTGATCCTGATGTGACTTTTATCCCAGAACAAGTTTTCCATGTTCCTGAGGAACTACCTCAAATAGTTGATAATCTAGCAAATACAATCCAAGTAGAAACAAATGTTCAAGCTTTACAAATAGATGGAAAAGAAACCGTATATCTTCCAACAGAAGCTGAAATGAATCAACTTTTACGCAAGTTTACTTTGCAATTTGTAACGGAATTAGAGCTTACTCAATATGAAAAAGAGAAGACACAAAATACTAACGCATTAACAGCGGTAGGAACAAAAATTAAAAATATTGAACTTTTAAATGAAGTGAAAATAGTAAATTCAGCTGTTTTACCGGACAAAATTTTTACGGAATCAGAGGCTTTGAATTATTTAAATAAAGGTACGACTGAATTAAAATCATATACGGTTCAAAGTGGAGATGTACTTAGTTCAATAGCAAAAGCTTACCAAGTAAGTACTGAAGAGCTGTTAGTTATTAATCCGTCTTTGAATGAAGATACAGTACTAAAAACTGGACAAAGAATACAAGTCAAAACTTCTAAACCAGCTCTTCAAATGAGAGTTGTTAAAGAAGTTTTTAAAGAACAGGATATTCCTTTTGAAAAGAGAGTTGTAGAGTCTAATTCTTTAGAAAAGGGAAAAACTAAAATTCAACAAGCTGGTCAAAATGGTGTAAAACAACTTCATTATGAAGTGACACAAACAAACGGTAAACAAACATCTCAAAATATCTTTTCTAATGCAGTAACGAAAGAACCAACAGAGGAAATTAGTATAAGAGGTACAAAAGAAACTTCAATTGGTAGTGGACAGTTAACTTGGCCAACTGTTGGAGGTTATGTAACTAGTGAGGTAGGAACTCGTTGGGGGAAAATGCATAAAGGGATTGATATTGCAGGTCCAAGTAACCGTGCCATAAAAGCTGCTGATAATGGAGTAGTTGTTTCAGCTGGATATAATAATGGAGGTTATGGAAATAAAGTTGTCATTGATCATGGTAATGGTATGAGAACTATATATGCTCATTTAAATTCTATTAGTGTGAAGGCAGGTCAAATCGTATCTGCAGGCTCCCAAATTGGTATTATGGGTTCTACAGGTAATTCGACAGGTGTTCATTTACACTTTGAATTATATGTAAATGGTCAGTTAACGAATCCGATGAGTTATTTTAACTAAGTGGATTAAATAAAGTCTTTTACCATAAAACACATTCATTTTATGCATATGAGAGGGTATCCAAAAGTTATCGTTTTTTGGATACCCTCTTACCTTTTATTTAAGGCTTTGTTTGGCTTCTTTATAGTTTCTCATTTCAATATTGTATTAATAAAAGTGGCGAAGCTCTTATAAGAAAATCAATAGATGAAAAATAAATACAATATAAAGTGTTAAGAAGTTACAAAAGTAAATGACCATTGTATTTGGTAGCCTATCTTTTTAGAAGAGTGGAAAATGCTAGATTTTTGTCTATATAAATCAGCCATATTATTAAATAGAGCTTATTTTAAAAAGATGAATTACACCCGTTTACATGATAAAGTATTATATAGGATAGAGTTTAATCATTCTTAGTTTACGTTCATATAGAAGAAATACAAAAGAGCAAAGGAGATTTTCAAATGGAAAAAAAGATCCTTGTAATAGACGATGAAAAACCAATTGCAGATATAATCGAATTCAATCTTAAAAAGGAAGGTTTCGAAGTACACTGTGCGTATGACGGAAATGAAGCTTTACTTAAAGTAGAAGAAATTCATCCAGATTTAATTCTACTAGATATCATGCTTCCAGGAAGAGATGGAATGGAAGTTTGTCGAGAAGTGCGTAAAAAATATGACACACCTATCATTATGCTGACAGCGAAAGATTCAGAAATCGACAAGGTTCTTGGTCTAGAGCTAGGGGCAGATGATTATGTAACAAAACCATTTAGTACCCGCGAGCTGTTGGCAAGGGTAAAAGCAAATTTAAGAAGACAGCAAACAATCGTGAATCAAAGTGTTGAAGAAGAGGAGCCAAAAGAAATATCAATTGGTTCTCTTACGATACATCCTGATGCTTATGTTGTTTCGAAGCGTGAGGAAACAATTGAGCTTACCCACAGAGAATTTGAACTGCTGCATTATCTAGCAAAACATATTGGACAGGTAATGACTAGAGAGCATTTACTACAAACGGTATGGGGTTACGATTACTATGGTGATGTACGTACAGTGGATGTAACAGTTCGCCGTTTACGAGAAAAGATTGAGGACAATCCAAGTCATCCTGGCTGGATCGTAACGAGAAGAGGAGTAGGTTACTACTTGCGTAATCCTGAACAGGAGTAAAAACAAATGAAAAAAGTAGGATTTTTTCGTTCTATTCACTTAAAGTTTGTACTGATTTATGTACTACTTATACTTGTTGCGATGCAAATAATTGGTGTGTACTTTGTCGATCGTCTAGAAGATCGATTGATTACCAATTTTAAAAACTCGTTAAAGGAAAAAGTAAATTTATTAGCATATAACGTGGAAGAAGAAATGGTCAAAGAGCGTGTTGAAGGGGAGTCATCAAAACTAGAAGATGATATTAAGTCCATCTTGTATGATTTTACTTCTGGTGATATTTCAGAAGTACGTGTAATTGATAGTCGTAGTCGAATTCTAGGAACGTCAGATTCTGAAAATCAAGGAGTCGTTGGAAAAAGAACAAAGGATCGTTTGATTTCACAAACTATTGTATTAGGGCAAGAAAATGGACGAGTAGTATTTGATCCTGAAACGAAAAAGCGTGTTTGGATCCTTTCTACACCTATCGAATCCAACGATGAAGTAATTGGAGCTATATACTTAGAAGCCAAAATTGAGAATGTCTTTGTACAGTTGCGAGAAATTAATAATATTTTTGCAACTGGGACAGCTATTGCACTTGGTGTAACAGCTGTGTTAGGAATTCTATTAGCTCAAACCGTTACTCGACCAATGTCAGATATGAGAAAGCAAGCTTTGGCGATGGCAAAAGGAAACTTCACTCGAAAAGTTAAAGTATATGGTGATGACGAAATTGGTCAGTTAGCCATTACCTTTAATAGTTTGACGAAAAAAATACAAGATGCGCAGTCTACAACAGAAGGCGAGAGAAGAAAGCTAGCATCGGTATTAGCCTTTATGACAGATGGTGTTATTGCATCTGATCGTAAAGGACGAGTTATTTTAATTAATGAGCCAGCTGCTCAATTATTAGATGTTTCACGTGAAACAGTATTATCGACTTCTATTGTTTCTTTGTTAGGTTTAGAAAAAGAATATACATTTGAAGATTTATTAGCCCTCCAAGACTCTATTACATTAGACTTTAGCACGGAAGAAGAGCATTACGTATTACGAGCAAATTTTTCTGTTATTCAAAAAGAAACAGGCTTTGTAAATGGTCTTATAACCGTTCTACATGATATTACAGAGCAAGAAAAAATTGACGAAGAGCGTCGAGAATTTGTTGCAAATGTTTCACATGAATTAAGAACACCATTAACAACTATGAGAAGTTATTTGGAAGCTTTAGCCGATGGTGCGTGGAAGGATGAAAATTTGGCGCCTAATTTCCTAAGCGTTACTCAAAATGAAACAGAACGAATGATTCGATTAGTAAATGATTTACTACAGTTATCTAAGATGGATAGCAAAGATTATAAGCTGAAGAAAGACTGGGTAGATTTTAGCGAGTTCTTTAACCATATTATTGATCGTTTTGAGATGGGAAAAGAAGGTCATATTACCTTCAAGCGCATCATACCGAAGAAAACGATTTTTGTCGAAATAGATGAAGATAAGATTACACAAGTTTTATACAATACGATATCCAATGCAATTAAATATTCTCCAGAGGGTGGACAATTAACCTTCAAGTTACGAGAATTAGAAGGTTATATTGAAGTGAGTATACGAGATCAAGGTGTTGGGATACCTAAAGATAAGCTAGATAAGATTTTTGAACGTTTTTATCGCGTAGATAAAGCGCGTGCGAGAAATTTAGGTGGGACTGGATTAGGTCTAGCGATTGCCAAGGAGATGGTGATTGCACATGAAGGGAAAATATGGGCAAAAAGTCAAGAGGGAGTGGGAACAACGATTTTCTTCACTCTACCTTATGATATAGACCAAGAGGACGAGTGGTTATGAATAAAGAAATAATTAAATCGTTTATCCTTGCCGTTTTAGTTGCATTAAGTGCGTTTTTAACATGGAATATTTGGACATACTCACCTAATATATCGAAAATAGGTCAAAAAGAATATATACAAGAGGTTGCTATTTCGAATAAGCAAGAAATTGCTAGTATTATTAAACCTTTTCAATTTGTTTATCATAGTGGAAATCAATTATATGGTACGAAGGAAGAAGATACGATTAATCGAATCATGAAAGATATCTCTTCATGGACATTTTATGGTTTTAAAGATATATCTGGAAGTATTTCAACTCATGACTGGCAAGGCTTCTTACAAGAGCCTGGTATGAGTGAATTATTATTTTCAAGTAGTATTCCATTCTCATTATATAAACAAGTTATCAACATCGAAGATCGTGAAATACCTGATTTAGACTTTGATCGAATTTTTATTCAAACTTCTGATGAAGAAAAAGAAAACCAAGTATTTTTTGTTTCTGAATCGAAAAAAAGAGTGTATAAATTTAGTGTAGATATATCTCATTTAAATAAGTACACAACGCATTTGGAAGATTTAATGACGAAAATGAGTCTTTATACTGAAATTAAAGTACGGGATAGTAAGTTTATTTATTTACCAAGTGATGAAACAAAAATTAGTAAATACAAATATAAGCCTAAAACAATTCCACTTGAAAAATTTAAGGCTGCTTTGTTTTCTGATCCAAGTAGTGTAAAACAAGAGTATACAGCTAGAGGCGATGAGTATACAGATGGATCTAGCTTAATGACTGTAAATAACGATACGATGAAATTAAATTATATTAATCCACGAAGAAATAAGGATTATTCGATTACGCCTTCTGAGTTATTAAAGAAAAGCATTGATTTTATTAATGAGCATTCAGGTTGGGAAGATAATTATCGATTTGCAGAATTGGACGAAAAGGCACAAAAAACCACATTTCGTTTATTTGTCCATGGGTTACCAGTTTTTAATGACGCTGGAATGTCGGAAGTGGAACAAATTTGGTCGAAAGATGAGATATTGACATACAATCGTCCATTTTTTACTTTAGATACACCTTTAGCCTTTGAGAGTGAGAAAGTAACTTTACCTTCTGGCCAAAAGGCATTTGATATGATAAAAAATATGAAGGAATTTAAACCAGATTTATTAGAAAATATGTCGATTGGTTATAAAATGTTTAAAGACCCAGAAGAACCACAACTGTTGGCTTTAGAACCAGCTTGGTTTTATAAGTATAATGGAGAATGGAAACAATTAAAT
The DNA here is from genome assembly GCF_000321185.1 of Bacillus sp. AP8. Lineage (NCBI taxonomy): Bacteria > Bacillati > Bacillota > Bacilli > Caryophanales > Bacillaceae > Bacillus > Bacillus sp. AP8. Next base: position 77,951 of record NZ_CAPG01000065.1, on the reverse strand, counting down.
GTGCAGCAATCAGGAGGAATGATAAATGGATTGGAGTAAAACAAAAACAATCTTCATTGCAGTTTTCCTCGTGCTAAATATATTCCTTCTCTATCAATATGTTGAAAAGGTTAGTTCAAATAAGTTAGAGACTTTATCAGAATCTACCTTAGATGAATTATTAGCTGAAAATGAAATCAAAATTAATGAGCTGCCTAAGAAGGTAACGAAAGAGCAATATTTAAGCGGAAAAAGTAAAACGTTTAAAAGAGAAGACTTAAAAAAGCTTAAAGGTCAGAAAAAGGCTATTATTTTCAATGAGGTAAAAATCTACTCGAAGCTGGATAAGCCTTTTCCTTTAGGAGAAAAGCTTCATTCAGAAGCGCTAGATGCTCTAGTAAAAGAAAGTGTTCTTAACGGAGATCAGTATAAGTTCTGGAAGGTTGAAGAGGACTCAAATAGTATTGTGTATTATCAAACCTACGAGGATAAAGTTATTTTTGATAATACGAATGCTAAATTAACTTTGTATATCAATGGTAAAAGAGAAGTTGATTCATACGAGCAAACATATATCGAAAATATTGAGCCATTTAATGAAAAAGAAGAGGTTTTAACAGCTGAAAAAGCGATTGAAACGATCTATAAGAAAGGTTTTTTACCTGCTAAAAGTGAGATTTCAAAGGTTGAAATCGGCTATTATAATCTAGCATTGCTAACCGCTTCTCATGTATTGACGCCTACCTGGCATATTGTTTTGAACGGTGAAGAAGATTTATTTGTTAATGCAATTGATGGACAAATTATTCAGCTAGATGAAGAAGATGAGGAAATACCTAATACAGAAGATACAGATGAAACAAATGAGATATTAAATGGAGATCAACATAAATTGGAGTGAAGGTAGATGGCCATGCATTTTAGTGTACTTGCAAGCGGAAGTACGGGAAATGCGTTTTATGTAGAGACAGAAAAAGAACGTATTTTAGTAGATGCTGGATTGAGTGGAAAAGGGATGGAGGGGCTGTTTCAACAAATCGGAAGAAACCTTTCTGACTTAACAGCTGTGCTAGTGACTCATGAACATAGTGATCATATTAAAGGTTTAGGAGTTATTGCTCGAAAATATAAATTGCCTATATATGCTAATGAGAAAACATGGAGAGCAATGGAAAGTCATATTGGTGAAATTGCTACCGATCAGAAGTTTGTTTTTAATATGGAAACTGTTAAAACATTTGGTAATTTAGACGTAGAATCATTTGGAGTTTCACATGATGCTGCAGAGCCTATGTTTTATGTTTTTCATCACGAGGGAAAAAAGGTCGCTTTAATGACGGATACAGGCTATGTAAGCGATCGTATGAAAGGTGTCATTTCGAACGCAAATTGTTTTGTATTCGAAAGTAATCATGACGTAGGAATGCTTCGAATGGGAAGATATCCATGGAGTGTAAAGCGAAGAATACTTAGTGATGTTGGACATGTATCGAATGAAGATGCAGCGTTAGCAATGAGCGAAGTGATTGGTGATCAAACAAAACGTATTTATTTGGCACATTTAAGTCTTGACAACAATATGAAAGACTTAGCACGAATGTCTGTTACGCAAACTTTAGAAGGTCAAGGTCTCATAGTAGGAGAAGGCTTTTCTTTATATGATACAGATCCCAAAAAGGCAACTGAGTTAGTATTAGTCTAGTATGAAAAAAGAGTATCAAACATGGTAAACCATGTTTGATACTCTTTTTTATTTTGCAGATATAAATGGAATTAACAAGCTGGATACTAGTCAGTCTGACAGAAGAATTTCATCCTATATATAAGACTTATCTATTGTAATTTAGATAGTTAATCTCGAAAAAAATTGGCAATAATAATAGAGGACTATAGCAGTAGAAAAGTATGATGTGAAAGGTGCTGAGGAGAATGGATGATTATAATCAAGATTTTGATTATGCTCCAAAGAGAAAACATAAGAAATTTAATAAAACAGGTTATTTTTTATCAGGTTTAGCTGGTGTCATAGTAGGAGCATTATTGGTAGGATTTTTATTTCCCAATTTAGGAAATGATGATGGAAACACTTCATTTGTACAACCAAAAAATAAACAAACTATGTCTGTAGATATAACAACATCTGTAACAGCAGCCTATAAAAAAGCCGCTGATGCTGTTGTAGGGATTACAAATATTCAAGAAGCGACTATATTGAATCAAGGTGGAGCAGCCGGGACAGGATCGGGTGTTGTCTATAAAAAGGAAAATGGAAAAGCTTTTATTATTACAAATCATCACGTAATCGAAGGGGCAACTACTTTGGAAGTATCTTTAACGGATGGCACAAAAGTTCCAGCGAAGATACTAGGAAGTGATATTTGGACTGATTTGGCTGTCATTCAAATTGATGCAAAAGATGTGAAAACGGTAGCGGAATTTGGTGATTCAGATGCATTAAAACCAGGAGAGCCTGTAATAGCTATAGGAAATCCGCTAGGTTTACAATTCTCTGGATCAGTGACTCAAGGTATCATTTCAGGTTTAGAGAGAACAATCGAAATCGATATCAATGAAGATGGAGTTGTTGATTGGAATGCTGAAGTACTTCAAACAGATGCAGCCATTAATCCAGGAAATAGTGGAGGAGCGCTAGTTAATATGGATGGACAGCTTGTTGGTATTAACTCCATGAAGATTGCAGAGCAAGCTGTAGAAGGAATTGGGCTAGCCATTCCGGTTAATGCAGCCATTCCTATTGTTGAAGCTATTGAAAAATATGGTGAAGTAAAACGACCATATTTAGGAGTAAGTCTACTTCCTTTAACGGATGTTTCACAATACCACCGGAACCAGACGCTTCATCTCCCAGCTGATGTAAAAGAAGGAATTGCTATTACAAATGTAGAACCAAATTCTCCAGCTGCAAGAGGGGGGATTAAATTATACGATGTAATCGTAGAAATGGATGGAGAAAAAATAAACGACATGGCGAGTTTCCGGACACATTTATACGAAAAGAAAAAAATTGGAGATACATTAGAAATAAAGCTTTATCGTAATGGAAAAGCTCAGACAATTAAAGTCACGTTACAAGGAGAAACTTTATAAATTCTTGAATAGTGTGGAGAGTATATTTTGAAGAAGCGTGTTAAAAGTAAGTGTAAAACAACTTTTAACACGTTTTTTCTCTTCAATCTTTTATACGTTGTGGATCATTTATATTGAAATAAACGCGTGGAAATCTCTGAGACTCTTATGGAAAGAAAATTAGTTAACAAGAGCTTATAAAAGTGGACCACGGAACAGAAAGTAATGATAAATGAGTTGTAAGCAAATAAAGGCAAAAGGAAGAACGGGCTATAAAATAGTTATATGTTGATAACTTTTTCTGTTATGTTATTATGACAAGTGTAAAAGCGTGAGATAGTAATTATGAATAAAATGCTATCTTGTGGATAACTGAAAGCGTTTTACAAAAATTTTTTCTAATTTAAATGTGTAAAACATATAGAAAAACAATTGAAAATGGAGGAATATAAGATGATCTATTGCTGCAAAGAACACGTAGAACTTGCATTAGATGTAGTTGTTGATGAATATGAGGTAGCACCTGTATTAAGAGAACTTTCTGATGAAGAAAAGTTATCAACAGGCTGTGAATATTGTGATGAGATGGCAACATATATTGTGGGGAACTAATATTCGTATACAAAATGTGGACAAAGAATGTGGATATGTGGATAACTAATGTGGATATCTTGTTTGTAAAATGTGCGTAAAGTGAGGATAAGTTGTGAATATCTCTATTATTACCGTAGGGAAACTAAAAGAAAAATACTTAAAGCAAGGAATTGCAGAATATACAAAAAGGCTTTCTGCTTATGCGAAAATAGATATTATTGAGCTCGCTGATGAAAAAGCACCAGAAAATTTAAGCGAAACAGATATGCAAATCGTTAAGCAAAAAGAGGGAGAGCGCATTCTAGCAAAGATTTCTTCGGATACGCATGTCATTGCTCTTGCAATTGAAGGAAGTATGAAAACTTCTGAGCAGTTAGCTGATAATCTAGATAAGCTTGCTACATATGGAAAGAGTAAAATTGCTTTTGTAATCGGTGGATCATTAGGACTAAGTGATGAAGTTATGAAGAGAAGTAATGAAACCCTGAGCTTTTCAAAAATGACTTTTCCACATCAACTAATGAGATTAATATTAGTGGAGCAAATCTATCGAGCGTTTCGTATTAATCGTGGTGAACCGTATCATAAGTGATGGTAAACAAAAAATCAGAGTGTACCATTGAATTTGATAAATTAAATGAAATTAAAAATATGTTAAATAGGTAGAAATGTGACGTGAAAGAGGAAGGATGTAGTCTTCCTCTTTTTAGTGTTTATTGATTCTTCAAATAAGATAACTAAAAATACAATATTTAAAAATAATTACAACAAAAACAAATAATTTAAAATAAAAATTTTTAAATTATTTGTTTTTTTACATAATAAACTGTATAGAACTAAATACTTCTAAATTGTACAATAATTGGAGGAATTTATGGCTAAAATAGAAGAAGCATATAGTAAAGAATACAATGAAATAATTGATGTTGAAAAAGCTTATGAACTTTATTGGGATGGTCTAATAACAGATAAAAGAGCATTTGAATGCCCGAAATGTAGTTTGAAAATAACCGCAGCAAATATTGATAAAGTAAGAGTAGAGATGAAAAATACTCCCCATTTCAAGGCTTATGGTGAGCATGAATTGGGTTGTAGTTATCAACTTGAAGCACTAAATAAAAGAAATACAAAAAGTGAGATTACAAATAATGAACAATCATATATAGATAGTCAGATAGATGCTTTATTTTTAGAAAGACCTAAGACACATCAATATGTAAGAAATAACCACAATGTGAAGACGAAAGAAAATCATAGTGAATTCTTTAGGCAAAATAAATCCCAAAAAGAAGACTATCAAAAGAAAACTTCTAATTATTATAGTATAAAGCCTTTAATTTCAAAGTTTATAAAATATAAAAATGAAAATAAAACAAAAGAAAAATATATAGAAATAAAAAATTTTAAAATATCTTATGAAGAAATGTTTAATGACCTAATATACACAGACTTAGATAACATAAGTAACTATAAAAGAATTTACTACGGTGAAGGAAATATTGTCCGTTTAAAAAAGAATGAGGGTGACTATCTTATTTTTTTTAAATCTGGGATTACAAATAGACAAAATAAAAAGACTGCGCTATATATATCAGCAAAAATAATACAAGATAGTTTAACTAGCAAGAAATGGATTACAGAATTAGATAGTTTATGTGAAGAAAAAAGGGATGTAAAGTTTTTTGCTTATTGTAAAATTTCTCAGAATGAAACAGGAAAGTATATTTATCTAACTAGCTTATCAAACTTGGATTTTTTTGATTTTAGAATATAATAATTTGAGCCGTATTTTAAATAATGATAAAACATAGAAAAGCCACAACCATTTGTAAGGGTTGTGTTTTTTTGTTGTTTTTAATAAGTTTGTCAGATAAAACCAGCATAAAAAAGGCGAATGGAGCGGAAGGTGTGAGTCTCCTGCGGGAGCAGCGAAACAAGTGACACCCACAGGTACTGTGTCCCGAGGATGATCGACGCTCTTCCCACTAAAAAGCGAGTAAACTGAAGCGGAACTCAACTCAACCTATATTCACTGTTCGTTCATGGACAACCAAATATACGAAAACAGCCTTTGTTTATAGAAAGTCCCAAAACATCATAATAGGTGTTGTCTCTTTGTATAAGGACACTTTTTATTTGTGAAACAGGCGATTTCCTCTAGATATTCCAAATTGAATCATAAGGACAGCTCAAGACCGAATACTTTAGCTTAAAGGGCACTTTTAAAACATTGGAAATTTTGGATAAAAGGGGGATAAATTTTGAAAGTAGGAAGCAGTCAGAGGAATCATTATATTAATTTGATAGATATTGCTTTAGAGAAAGGAATGGCTGCAAAAGAAGTGGTTTGCTCTATTACAACTGGTTTTCGTTCGATTCCTTCGTTACGGAATGCACCAGGATTGAACAGCTATCACTCTACTGTGGCTGACATTGGCTACGGTTTTGACGCTGTCAGAGGGACAATTGAACGACTTCGAAAGGATGAAAGCATTTCTCTAGGTAAAGAAATGCTTGTATTGGACTTAGATACTTTGAGAATCAGCAATATTCAATTGATCCCTAATTTTGAACTAGTCGCAAAGGAAGTAACACCGAATACTTATTATTTAATCGAGCAAAGTCGGTTATTAAATCAACAAATTGCTAAAAAAGTTCATGAGGCCAATAAGTTCGGGAAGAAACTTTTAGGAAAGGAATGGAATGTGATTCTGAAACGTGTCCAAAAGGTTCAAGCCATTCCGCGACTTTAGTAGACTATTTTAAGGGAGAGAAGGAAATGCCACAACCATCTTCTAACCATATGAGTGAAGAGGAACAACAGCGTTTATTAGAATGGTGGAAAGCAACGGAGCAAGGTGCATTAGTAGTAAAGCGTTTAGTATCTTCTATTACAGAACTGAGATTGCATCCTGAATCAAGTCGAGCGGATGGGATGATTTTATTTTATCGCGCGGCATCAGAGGTTTCCTATGGGTATGCTGGAATGAGAGGATGCATCCGACGCGCCTTTACACCTGAATACTCTGAGTTTCTCCGAAATAATATTGTCAGGTGCCATAGCTTTGCACGCAGATTTTCGGTTGATACTAAGGTTCTCCTAGAAAGAGTTGCTGAACAAATTACAGGGATAAATGCTATGCAAATTGTAGATGAAATTCGTCAAATCCTTCGCGAAAATGATGCAATCTTAACAGAAATAGAAAATAGAGCAAATGCATTTTTCGGTAAGGAAGCCTTCGAAACATTGCAAACTAGCATGATATAACGTATTACTTTGCAAAAATCATTATCTAAACTCTAACCATGCAATTATCATTAATTTGAATGTTATCGTTTCAAAATTATTAGACACTGTATATTTTAATTATATAAAAATAGTTTTATAGATATTGTTTATAAAGCTTTTAACCGTATCCTTAATAAGGTACGGTTTTTTGTGTTTAGGAAAATATATTGTTCATACTTTTTTAGGCTATTTTCTAAATTTTTATAAGTTTGTCGGATAAAACTAGCATAAAAAGTCGAAAGGAGCGTAAGGTGCCAGACTTCTGTGGAAAGCGAGCGACCTAGGGAGGAATTTAATTCAAACATATTTATTAATTGATTATAGGAAACAAAATTTTCTTTATTAGAATCAGACAAGGACGGGAAGAAGAGAATCATGTATGATTAACATAGGTTAAAAAGGAGGGATTTAATTGATCGTGGGAAGTCATAAGCACGAGAAAAAAAAGACTTGGATTTTTAGAATTGTATTGGGATTACTGATTATATCCGTTTTATATGCCATATATATGTTGATCATTGCTCCATCAGGACCTGCTCAAAATGAGTATGAGCGGGTGAAAAGTGATTATGTATTAATGATTCTACAATGTGTCGTAGGAAGTATTATTATTTTTCTTCCGTCAAAAGTAGAGAAACGGTTTCATATAGATATACCCGACATAATTGAAATTATCTTTTTTATCTTTTTGTTTTGTGCCATTTATTTAGGAGAAGTTCAAAATTTTTATTTTAAAATTCCTTATTGGGATTTAATTCTTCATTGTTTCAGTGCAGTTATGTTAGGAGCGTTAGGCTTTGTTATTGTTAATTTCTTAAATGATACCGAAAAGCTGAACATTCAATTACCTCCGTTTTTTGTGGCTCTTTTTGCTTTTTGTTTTGCTTTAACTTGTGGAACGCTATGGGAAATTTACGAATTTACGGCAGATGGTATGCTGGGAACAAATATGCAGAAATTTATTACGGCAGATGGAGTTGTACTTATTGGAAGGGAAGCTCTTGCAGACACGATGGAGGATTGTATAGTCGACGCTATAGGCGCATTATTCATATCAGCCATTGGCTATTTTAATTTAAAAAAGCAACAAAAGAGTAGTGTTAAGCAGTTACAGTCAAAGGTCATGTAAAGGAAGATATACATAGAGGGCTTGTTAAATAAAGTGCTAGGAACTTAACTAAAAAGAGGGTAACATTTAGGTTACCCTCTTTTTAGTGTATAGGGTACAGTGTTATCTAATTACTTCCATATTTTTCAATAAATGCATCTCTACCGCTTGCTTTTCGATCTTCTTGATAATGTTTAGGCTGTTTCTTATAGAAATCTTGATGGTAGTCTTCTGCAGGATAAAAGATTGCTGCATCTATTATTTCTGTTACAATTTCTTTTTTAAATCGACCTGATTCTGCCATTTGTTTTTTTGATTGTTTTGCCGCTGTTTTTTGTGATTCATTTGTTACAAAAATAGCCGTTCTATACTGTGCACCTCTATCCTGAAACTGTCCTTCAGGATCAGTTGGATCAATTTGCGACCAATAGATATCCAAAATATTTTTTAATGAAAATTGCTTTTCATTGTAAATAATCTCTACAACTTCATAATGTCCCGTTGTTCCTGTTTTTACTTGTTCATATGTAGGATTTTCAACTGTACCACCCATATATCCCGAAACAACAGATTGAATGCCTTCATAGGAATCAAAGGGTTTTACCATACACCAAAAACATCCACCAGCAAAATATATTTTCTCCATAGTCATTCTCCTATATTTTTGATACATCTATTATACAATGTTAGCTGTCTAGCTATATGATAAACCCCTTTAACCACAATCAATTGCCCGTTTGTTGTAAACACCCCTAATATCCTTTATACTTTTTCTAAAGAATAATGGATATTACATAGATAAAGGATGAGCATAGATGACTTTTGAAGAAATATTACCACGTTTGAAAAACGGTGAAAAAGTAATTCGTGAAGGATGGCATGGTGCGGAGTTATATGTGAAGCTTGTAGGACAAAGTGAACATGACGGAGAGAATTTAAATCCGTATTTTTTAATCAATGTACGAGGCGAAGGCTACACGATGTTTACACCTACTGTGTGTGATTTATTAGCAGAAGATTGGAAAGTAGTTGAATAATAATGATAAGAGCCCATGAACAATCGTGGGCTTTTTAGTGCTTGATGAGAAAAAAATAGGAAAGTATAAGACGTATGCACTTGTTCATTTGGTGATAAGTCGTGTTTTTAAGAAGGTGATATTATGAAGTTTGAAGAGTATAAAGGAAAGAAAGTATTTATAACCGGCGCTGCATCAGGAATTGGGCAAGCTCAAGCCATGGCTTTTTTGGAAAACGGAGCGTATGTATTTGCGCTTGATCTCGATGAGGATGGTTTATTGCACATAAAACAAAAGTACAACGAGCGTTTTTATTATATAGTTGGCAATGTAAGTAAATCGGAAGATATTAGACAAGCAGTCGATTTAGTATTAACGAAAACAGATTCCATTGATATTTTACTTAATACAGCTGGTGTATTAGATGGTTTTGCGAAAACACTTGATACGGATGAAGCACTTTGGGATCATATTATGAACACAAATGTTAAGGGAACTTATTTAGTTACGAACGCCATTTTACCTCATATGCTGAAGAAAAAATCGGGCGTCGTAGTAAATATGGCTTCTATTGCAGGATTAGTTGCTGGGGGTGGTGGGGCCGCTTATACAGCATCCAAACATGCCATTATCGGCTACACCAAACAGTTAGATTATGATTATTGTCGTGAAGGAATACGAGCTAATGCTATTGCTCCCGGTGCTATTCAAACACCGATGAATAAGGCAGATTTTGAAGGTGATGGTGAAATGGCAAAGTGGGTAGCTGAAGAGACACCTGCAGGACGTTGGGCACAACCAAGTGAAGTAGCTAACTTAACGCTCTACCTAGCTAGTCAGGCAGCTGATTATATGCATGGAACAACTGTACCGATTGATGGCGGTTGGATTATGAAATAACATGTTCATTGAACCATTCTTCTGTTATAATACGCAGGTAAGCAAAAAATGCTTGCACTACGGCACTTCAGATGGAGTAATAAACTCCCTTCCTTTGGTCGTAGTTATTACTAAAGTGGCATATCGCTACTTTACAAAGGAGAATTCAAATGAATACGTCTATTTCAAAAGAGTCATCGCGGACGTCAGTAAGTGAACTTACGAAGACGTCTATTGTAGCTGCCTTATATGTGGCAGTAACGCTTGTATTATCTGTTATCAGCTTTGGAGCAGTACAATTACGATTATCGGAGATGTTCAATTATTTAGCGTTGTATAATAAGCGCTACGTTGTTGCAGTCACATTAGGAGTAGTACTTGCAAATTTTATGTCACCTACTTGGATTCTTGACGTGCCAATTGGCGGTATTGCAACATTTCTTGTATTAATTCTATGTCGTTTTGCTACGAAAAAGATTACAAATGATATTTTGAAAATGGTCATTACCGCATTGATATTTGCTTTATCTATGTTTACAGTGGCAGGACAATTAACTATCCTTTATGATCTTCCGTTCTGGGCGACATATTTTACAGTTGGGATTGGTGAATTATTGTCTATGACTATTGGAGGTATGGTGATTTATTTTTTAAATAAAAAAATAGACTTAACAAAGTAAAAAATAGAGGGCTCATAATAGCCAACTTTTAAGAGGGTGTCCAAAGGTAAAATTTGATGGATACCCTCTTGTTTTGTAATTTCCATATTATTAGTTTTCGCAGCTATTGGGGAAGGTATTTCGATCATTTAGTTGAAAGATCGTTAATTTTCTATGGTTACTGAATATCTTTTAGAAGAAAGTATTTACTTGCTATTCAAGTTGAGATTTGCTTTATAGTATCTGGGAAAGTATAAATAATAAAATGCATGTTTGTGAGTGAATAGGAGAATTAGCTATAATTTAGGAAGCAGAATGGAAAGTTGAAGGAGTATGAAAATTGAATTCGAAGAAAAGTGTTATAGAAAAATTAAATCTTACGAAATATCCAACAAAGGCTATTTTAAATGTTCCAGATGATATTGGAGATTTTGCTGAGCTATCATATGATTCTCAACTTAAAAAGAACCAATATGACTTAATTTTTATTTTTATTTTTAGTCTAGAGGAGTTTTTAAATTATTTACAAGAGATAATTGAAAAGCAATTGGTCAGCGATAAGGGCTACTTGTTTTTTGCTTATCCGAAGAAAAATAATAAAAAATATGATCAATATATCGATCGCGATGTTTTCTTTGAGGAAATCCCAGTAGACGATGAAGGATATGTGAAGGATAGCCAGATAAAATTTGCAAGAATGGTTAGTCTGAATAATGTTTTCACGATCGTCGGTTTAAAATCAGAGCCTAAGAAAGTGAAAAAGAAGACTAGTGAGAAGAAGAGCCAATGTGTAGATGACTATATTATTCATGTTGATGATATTAAAGCATACTTGTGTAAAAAAGAAGATCTTCTCAAGATATATAACGAATTAACTTTTGGTTATCAAAAGGATTGGGCACGCTACGTATATAGTGCCAAAAGAAAAGAAACACAAACAAAACGATTATTGGAAATGGAAACAATCTTAGCTGAAGGATATAAATCAATCGCTTTGTATAGAAGAAAGTAGAACGACAAAAAGGGTGAGATATATCTATCTTGTCCTTTTTATTTATATAAAAATAAAGAGTCCTCACTTGCTGAAGAATATGTATGTTCCTTTTTTATCATTCTTAAAGGTTTAAATGGTAAGCAAGTGAGTACAACTATTAATGAAATGACTTATATAAATTGCGTCATTTTTCATCATTATTTTTGGAATGTAAAAATTCTCTTACCTCCTCAATGGTTAATCCTAATTTCTTTGCTTCTAATATTAACGCTGCCCATTCTTTTTCTAATGTTGCAATCAAGTCAATACCCCCCAGATATTTAACAGAATCCCTTTTTAAGCTACCATTAATAACAATTTCATTTTTATTAGCGTAATAACGTTGTTTTATTTCTATTGTTTAACCTTATCTTATAAAGGTTAAAAATAAGTTAAACTTTTAAAAATATAATAAATTAAATTTCTGTAAAAAAAGTAAAAAGAACCAGAAAACTATCTGATTCTTTATCGCTTATGATTAATGTTCGTTTTATTACGTTGCAAATTTATAACCAAATCCTCTTACAGTTTGAATGTATTGTGGGTTTTTAGGATTCTCTTCAATTTTTTTCCGTAAAGTACTAATATGGACTAGAACAGTTTTTAATTCTGCATCAGAATCCATCCCCCATATATAATCAAATAATTGTTCAGCTGTAAAAACTTGATTTGGATGTTCTGCTAAATAGAAAAGCAACATTCTTTCCTTTGTAAAGAGGTTAATTTTTTCACTATTTTTTTGAACGCTCTTATCTGAAAAATTTATCGTCAAATTTCCTAATGTTAATAAAGAGCGAGAACTGATGCCACTTCTTCGGACACTAGCTTTGATTCTAGCAATTAACTCCGGGGGATCAAAAGGTTTTGTAATATAGTCATCGCATCCAATCTCAAATCCATGAAGAATGGTACTCTTTGTTCTTTCCCCAGTAATAAAAATAAGGATACCATCAGAAAGTTCACGATATCTCTGTGCTAGTTTAAACCCATTTTGATCAGGAAGATTAATATCTAATAAGAGAATATCAGGAGTTATTTCTTCAATTAAACGCAATCCTTCAGTAGCATTCAATGATGAATAAACTGTATAGCCTTCACGTTCAAGATAAAGACGTATTATTTCCAGAATTGTATACTCATCTTCAATTAATAAAACTTTGATTGGATGCATCTTTTTTCCCCCTTTTTTCTTCTGATATAAATATCCTATATTTACCATCAATATACCATATTGAGTAAGCATTCATCTATGTTAAAGAACTATAAATTTACCCTTTTTTTATAATTTATCATACTTTGATACTGTGATTTTACATGATATATAAATTATAACATGTTAAAAAATGGTACTATTAGAATAGAGCAGAGAAAATCAAAAAGGATGTTTATTATGAAGTTTAAACCAGTTATCTTCTATTTTTAGTTATGTTAGGATTTTTTCTATTAGTTGGATGCTCAAAGATAGATGAGAAAGAAAAAGCAGAGGAAGGGGTATTAACTATTCAATCTTTTCCTGAAAAAGAGTCTTTAAAGTTAAATGGAGAATGGGAATTTTATTGGGAACATTTATATACTCCAAAAGACTTTCAGAATAAGGATCTTCTTCTAAATCCTCATTTTGCTGACATTCCTAGTTCATGGAGTCGCTATAAAATCAATGGGCAACGTATAGCTTCAACAGGTTTTGCTACTTATCGTATAAAAATAGATTTGGGACTCGCTATTTCTAAGGAAATGATTGAATACTATCAAGGAAAAATAGCGGTAGAAAGCATAATGGAAAATGGGGCAACATTTTATTTTACGTTACCAAGAATTAAGGAAGATGCGTAGAGACAACTTTGCTAAATTTTCCTTTTCATTCATCGAATAAAAAGAGAATTAAGTTTTTTGCTGCACTGTTGCCAGAAACAAAGGCGAAGAATCAACAAGAAAAAGCAAATGCTGCTGCATAATTTATAAAATTCCTTTGTAATAATTAAGAAAAAAGAAGCTAAACTTCAGTTTGGCTTCTTTTCTGTTGAATTTCGGTGAAAAGTATGAAGTATATCATAGTTTTATAATTCAAATTTTTTGAAGATAAGCGTAGCATTATGTCCACCAAACCCTAATGAATTAGATAGTACAGCTTTTACTTTAGATTTTCTTGCCTTGTTAGGAACATAATCTAAATCTAGATTTTCATCTGGGCATTCATAATTGATAGTCGGAGGAATAATCCCATCTTGAATGGTTTTTACAGCAAATATAGCTTCTAGAGCGCCAGTAGCTCCCATTAAATGCCCTGTCATTGATTTTGTAGAGCTAATAGGTATGCTAAAGGCATAATCCCCGAATAATGTTTTAATTGCTTGCGTTTCATATAAATCATTGTAGTACGTAGAAGTACCATGAGCATTTATGTAATCAATCTGTTCAGGTTGTAATCCAGCATTTTGAAGAGCCAGTTTCATGGCGCGTACAGCACCTTCGCCACCAGGTGCTGGAGTTGTAAAGTGATAGGCATCACCTGTTGATCCGTAACCGACTATTTCTGCATATATAGGAGCATTTCGTTGTAAAGCATGCTCTAATTCTTCCAATACGATAATGCCCGCACCTTCTCCTAAAACGAAACCGTCCCGATTTTTATCAAATGGACGACTTGCTTTATAGGGATCGGGATTTTTGGAGATAGCATTCATATTTGAAAAGCTAGCTAGAGCCATTCTTGAAATAGATGCTTCAGATCCACCTGATATCATAATATCTACATCACCATACTGAATGGCTCGGAAGGAATCACCGATAGAATTAGCACCGCTAGCACAAGCTGTTACCGAACAATTATTGATTCCTTTTGCACCTATAGCTATAGAAACTTGTCCGCTAGCCATATCAGGAATAATAGTAGGGACTAAAATGGGACTAATCTTTCTTGTTCCATTTTCAAATAAGTTTTGGCACTCTTTTTCGAATGTCAGTGTACCACCAATACCAGAACCAATCCAAACACCAACTCGTTCTGCATTTGATTGATCGATAATAAGTTTTGAATCATTTAATGCCATTATGCTTGCTGCAACGGCAAATTCAGTGAATCGATCCATTTTCTTTCTTTTTCGGTTTGTACCCATATATTTCTCTAATTCAAATCCATCGACTTCTGCTGCCACTTTTACTGGAATCGTATCATCTTGAACGCATTTTACAAAATCAATACCCGACTGCCCGCTTATAATTCTTTCCCAAGTTTCTTCTGCTGAGAGTCCTAGCGGGCTAATTGCTCCAATACCTGTAATGACAACTCGTCTTTTCATAATTTTTCCCCGATTCTATTTCTATTTTTAGTAGACAATAATTTTATGTTTATTGTACTTCATAACATACAATTTTTTACAATTTTCTCGAAATTGTTAAAAATTTTTTTCATTGTCGAATCTCTATGCATGATCCATGACATGATTTATTCCTACTATCTATTAACAATAAGTTCTAGTCGTTTTCTCGAATGTTCCTCAGATCTTGGTAGTAATGATAAGAAAGTGCTTTTCACTTTTTCATAAAAACCTTTTGTTAATCAACTTTTGTCGAAAATACCACTTGTCATCTAGACGAGCGCAAGCCTCAAGAAATTGTGGCTGCCATATTACTTTTAGCAAGCGATGAATCTAGTTACATTAATGGACATGTTCGGGTATGTATCATCGATAATTTTTTCCTGGTATTCGTGGTTACGTTACTAGAAAAGAGACCGAAGGAAGTATAGTCTATATTTCAGAGTGTTTATATGCAGAAAAACTTGTAGAACAATCTCTTATTAAAAAAGTTGGCTACAAGTTTTTTTATTTGTCATGAATAGGACAAATTATGCATATGAATAGATTGCAACAATTATATGAAAAGGGGAGGAATGGCAAGTGGTAGGAAATAGAGCAGTAGCTTATATGGGGCCAGGGAAGGTAGAGGTTCAGGATATTGGCTTTCCAGATTTAATTTTAAGAGACGGACCGGGTGTAAATCCACTTAATGTAGGGCGTAAATGCGATCATGGAGTAATCTTAAAAGTGGTGACAACGAATATATGTGGAAGCGATCAACATATGGTGAGAGGAAGAACTACAGCTCCAACAGGTTTAGTACTTGGACATGAAATAACAGGGGAAGTTATTGAAGTAGGAAGTGATGTAGAATTTATTAAAAAAGGTGATTTAGTATCAGTGCCGTTTAATATTGCCTGTGGTCGGTGCCGTAGTTGTAAAGAACGAAATACTCATATTTGTGAAAACGTAAACCCAGATCGTCCTGGTTCAGCATATGGTTATGTCGATATGGGAGGATGGGTTGGCGGTCAATCTGAATATGTAATGGTTCCTTATGCAGATTTCCAACTATTAAAATTTCCAGATAAAGATCAAGCTATGGAGAAAATAAGAGATTTAACGATGCTTTCTGATATATTCCCAACTGGCTATCATGGTGCAGTAAGTGCAGGAGTTAAACCAGGATCAACAGTATATATTGCAGGTGCGGGTCCAGTTGGACTAGCAGCGGCTCATTCAGCACAATTATTAGGAGCCGCTGTCGTGATTGTTGGTGATTTAAATGAAGAAAGACTTGCACAAGCGAAAAGCTTTGGATGTGAAACGGTGAATCTTCGCAATCATCCAGATTTAGGGGAGCAAATTGATCAAATATTAGGAGCACCTGAAGTAGATTGCGCGGTAGATTGTGTAGGCTTTGAAGCCTCTGGGCATGGAGCCAATGCTATTGAAGCGCCAGCGACAGTCTTAAATTCTATTATGCAGGTGACACGTGCAGGAGGTAGACTAGGTATTCCAGGATTATATGTAACAGGAGATCCAGGTGGAATTGACGAAGATGCGAAAATTGGAACGTTAAAAATTCGTCTTGGCTTAGGTTGGGCAAAAGCTCATACATTTGTAACTGGACAAACACCTGTTATGAAATATCATCGTGATTTAATGGCAGCTATTTTAAGCGGAAGAGCTCAAATTGCAAAAGCTGTTAACGCAACGGTCATTTCTTTAGATGAGTCCCCAAAAGGATATCAGGATTTTGATCAAGGAGCTGCAAGAAAATATGTTATTGATCCACATGGCCTTGTGAAATAAGAGATTCTCATTAAATAAGCTCTCTTGAAGAAGAAATCATCAAGAGAGCTACATTTATTTTTTAAATAATAAATACATAAAGTATGGGGCTCCTATTAGAGCTACCATTATCCCCGCTGGAATTCCATCAGAATCAAGTATATTTCGACCAATTGTATCAGCTATTAGCAAAAGTTCACCGCCAATTAAAATGGCAACAGGTAGAAATAATTGGTTACGAGGTCCAACGAGTGCTTTTGCAATATGTGGAGCTACCAATCCAACAAAGGCGATGCCTCCTGTAACAGAAACAGCAGAAGCAGCTAATGCGACAGCAGTTAATAACAACACAATGCGTTCTTTTTCGATTGACACACCAACACCTACAGGTGAATTGAATGATATTTCTATTGATGAAGTAGTTATTAATCATGGTTATGATCGAGATACTTCACTACTTCAAAATAGTAATCTAAAAATTGATATGATAGATGACTATTATATTGCAGGAAATGCCACAAGTGAATCTTCTGTAGCAGGATTGTATACAGCGGGAGATATCAAGATGCAGCTAATGCTGTGAATAAAGCCAAAAGATATATAGAGCCAGATGCTACAAACGGTGGTATGGTTTCCTCTCATACACTTTTTTAAGAGAGAAACCGTGAGATTGTAAGACTATTAACGAAATAAAAAATAGATAAAAGGAGCCTTATTCCATATTTTGATGGAATAGGGCTTTTTAAATACGAACTTCTTAGTTTTTATGGAAAATAATATTGTGAAATAATTTCGCGGCATTAGGTGGATAATATGTAAACATTCGGAAAAAATAAGCCGGACTGGTTCATTAATCTACTTACATGAGGTGAAAAAAGTGACATGGTTTATTAATGCTTTGAAGGATTATCCGGAACTAGCCTTTTTTCTTACCCTTGCGATTGGTTATGCGGTGGGAAAGATTCAAATTGGTAAATTTAAAGTTGGTTCTGTGACAGGTGTATTAATTACAGGTGTTGTAATTGGTCAATTAAATATTACGATTAATCCAACCGTAAAGGCTGTATTTTTCTTATTGTTTTTATTCGCATTAGGCTATAATGCCGGACCACAGTTTTTTAAAGGACTGAAAAAAGATGGTCTTCCTCAAGTTTTATTTTCAATCATTGTATGCGTCATAGGCCTTGCTGCAACTATCATTGTGGCAAAAATACTTGGTTATAATGCCGGACAAGCTGGTGGGTTAGCTGCAGGAGCATTAACACAATCCGCAACGATTGGAGTGGCTCAAGATGCTATTTCAAAATTGACACTTTCAGCTGCGGATAAGAAATCTATGTCCGATTTCGTTCCAGTTGGCTATGCGGTTACTTATATTTTTGGAACGATTGGAACAGCTTTTATTCTATCATCAATAGGGCCAAAAATATTAGGAGTAGATTTAGAGGAAGAAAGTAAAAAGCTTGAAAGTAATCAGAATGAAGTAGAGGAAGGACATGGTGTATTTTCAGGAGCATCAGATTTAGACTATCGTGCTTATGTATTAAATGATAAATTTATTGGCAAAACAGTAGAGGAAATTGAAAAAGATGTCGCTTGTTGTAATATTCGAGCATTTATTCTTCGGATAAGAAGGAATGATGAAATGATTACTCCTGATGAAAATACTGTTGTCCAAGATGATGATCGAGTGGTTTTTTCTTTTAAAACAGAAGAGTTAAACAAAGTGGATCTATTAGAATTAGGTCAAGAAATATCTGATTTTCGCTTATTAAATTTCCCAATTGAAAGACTTAAGGTTTATGTGAAAAGTGATAAAGTAATTAATCAAACGATTGGTGCAATTCGCGATAAAACGCTAACACGTGGAGTATACATTTCTAAGCTGCAGGCAACAGGTGAGGAGGTACCGTATGATCACGATACGGTTATTCATAAAAAAGACGTTGTTACTTTGACAGGTCCAAAAGAAGAAGTAGAAAAGATAGCTTATAAGATTGGAAAGCCAGCTCGTGATTCATCAGAAACAGATATGATTTTTGTAGGATTAGGAATTTTATTAGGAGGATTAATAGGCATTCCAGCTCTAACAATTGCTGGAGTAGGCATTACTTTATCGACGAGTGGTGGAGCATTGATTATGGGATTGATTTTTGGATTAATCCATTCACGTAGACCCACGATTGGTCGTATTCCAGAGGGAACGATTTGGTTTTTAACAAATGTGGGTCTTGCGTCTTTTGTAGCAGTAGTTGGAATAAATGCTGGACCTGGATTTATATCGGGAATTAAAACGTCCGGAATAAGTTTTTTGATAGCGGGTATCGTAGTGACGATGATTCCTACTTTTGCAGGAATTCTATTAGGAAAATATGTATTTAAATGGAAGGCTCCCATTATTTTAGGAGCGTGTGCAGGGGCATTAACAACGACGGCTGCCATCGGTGCTATTACCGAGAAAGCAAAAAGTAATGCACCTGTTTTAGGCTATACGGTGACATATGCAGTTGGCAATATTTTATTAACTGTATGGGGTTCCATCATTATATTATTTTTTTCTAAATAACACCTGAAAAGAAAGGACACTAGCTATGAATTTAGATAAAGAGCGTAAACGAAAAGAGTTAATCGAGAGGGTCCAAAAACTGAGCCCATTCGAATTAAAAGATGAGCTTATTAGTATGGCTAAACAGTCAGAAAAGAAAGGAGTAAGAGTTTTATTAAATGCCGGTAGAGGTAATCCAAACTGGACAGCGGCAACTCCTAGACAAGCATTTTTTACACTAGGGCATTTTGCTGTCTCTGAAACAAAACATATGTGGAGCGATGGTGACCTAGCAGGCATGCCTGAAAAACCTGGTATATATGAGCGCTTTAAGCAATACTATCATGCACATAAGGAAGCAGATGGAATAGAGTTATTAAATAACATTATTGAATACGGAATTCAACATCATAAATTTGATCCAGATAGCTGGGTATTCGAATTGGTAGATGGAATAATAGGAGATAATTATCCTGTTCCTGATCGAATGCTAGTGCAAATAGAAAAAGTAGTGAAAGAGTATGTGATTAAGGAGATGGGGGGAGATCCAAAAACTGCTACACATGACTTATTTGCTGTTGAAGGTGGAACAGCTGCGATGTGTTATATTTTTGATTCACTCATGGCTAACCGTCTGATGAATAAAGGAGATAAGCTAGCATTAATGGTGCCTATTTTTACTCCTTATATTGATATTCCAAGGCTTCCTAGATACAGTTTTGACGTTGTAGAAGTACACGCATCTGCAGTTAATCATGAAGGGAGGCATACGTGGCAATATCCGAAAGAAGAATTAGATAAGCTAGCTGATCCAAGTGTAAAAGTCATATGTGTTGTAAATCCTAGCAATCCTCCTTCGGTTGCAATGGATGAGGAATCGATGAATTATTTTAAAAAGGTAATAGAAGAGAAGAATCCGAAAGCGATGATTATTACGGATGATGTGTATGGAACATTTGCAGATCGTTTTAAATCATTAATGATAACAATGTCTTATAACACATTAGGAGTATATTCATTTTCAAAATACTTTGGGGTAACAGGCTGGAGATTGGGAGTTATTGCTCTCGCGAAAGAAAATGTTTTTAATGATTTAATTAAAGAACTTCCTCGGGAAGCTAAAGAAAAAATTATGGAGCGATATTCATCTTTAACGACTGAACCAGAGAAAATCCCGTTTATTGATCGTATTGTAGCTGATAGTCGACAAGTGGCATTAAATCATACAGCAGGTTTATCTACTCCTCAGCAGGTTCAAATGGCGATTTTTTCAATTTTTGCATTGTTAGATTCTAAAGATGTGTATAAGGAACAAACCAAGTACATATGTAGAGAGCGAAAAGCATTACTATATGAACGTTTAATTAAGCTACCAATAAAGGATGATCCATATAGCACGGCTTATTATAATGAGTATGATTTATTAGTCTGGGCGAAATTACGATACGGAGAAGAGTTTGTTGAATACTTAAAGAATGAACGAAATGCTATTGAATTTTTATTTGAATTAGCTGAAAGATATAGTATCGTTTTATTAAATGGAAGTGGCTTTGAAGGCCCGTCATGGTCTATTCGAGTATCACTTGCAAATCTAAAAAATGAGCAATATGAGGAAATCGGTAAAGCGTTCAATCAATTATTCGAGGAATATGCAGGAGATTGGCGTGCTTCTCAATTGTAAATGAGGTTCTTATGAAAAAAGCTATGTCAAAGAGGATGTATCGCTCCTTTGACATAGCTTACTTTTGGATTCTATTTTAAACTTCGATTTAAAAAGGCTTTGGTTCGATCATGTTTGGGATTAATGAATAGTTCAGAAGGGTGCCCCGATTCAATAATTTCTCCGTTATCCATGAATAAAACATGGTTGGCCACTTCTTGTGCAAAACTCATCTCATGCGTTACAACGACCATGGTCATATGCTCTTCCGCCAAATCTTTCATAACTTGAAGAACTTCTCCTGTTAATTCCGGATCTAAAGCAGAAGTAGGTTCATCGAATAAAAGTATTTCTGGATTCATCATTAGAGCTCTTGCAATGGCCACTCGCTGCTTTTGGCCACCTGAAAGCTTTGATGGATAGGCTTTAGCTCGATCAGTTAAACCAATTTTCTCTAATAAATTTTTACTGCGTTGCTTAATGGCTGCAATAGGTTCTTTTTTTAGCATTTTAGGAGCTATTTCTAAATTTTCTTCCACTGTCAAATGTGGAAAAAGATTGAAGTGCTGAAAAACCATTCCCATTTTAGATGTAATTCTCTTAACATCTTGTGATTTTGAATATACTCCATTTTTTACTAGATAGTCACCTGATACCGAAATTGTGCCATCATTGATTTCTTCGAGATGCACTAGACTACGCAGCATTGTACTTTTTCCTGAGCCAGATGGACCGATTATAGCCACTACATCATTTTTATTTACATTAAATGTAATCCCTTTAAGAACTTCTAGTTGGTCGTAGGATTTTTTGAGATTAGTTATTTCAATAATAGCCATAGTGTTGACTCCTTCTTACTCAAATTTAAATCTTTTTTCGAGCCATTTAAACAGCAGTGTTAAGACGAGAGTAATGAGTAAATAAATAATACCAGCGTAGAAAAATGGTACAATCGTAAAGTCTCGGTTTACAGCTGTTTGAGCAAAATGTAACAATTCAGGTACGGCAACAGCATATAGTAGTGCTGTATCCTTTACTAGTGTAATAGATTCATTAGATAGCGCTGGCAATGCGACCCGGAACATCTGAGGAAGAACAATCCGAGTTGTCGTTTGCCATTTGTTTAATCCAAGAACTTGAGCCGCCTCATACTGTCCCTTATCGATAGCTAAAAGACCTCCGCGGAAAATTTCAGCAAAGTAGGCAGCATAATTTAAAACAAATCCTATACAAGCAGCTACAAATCGGTCGAAAACTAAATATTCCCCAATGACAGGGATTAACGGTAATCCGAAGCAAATAAAGAGAAGTTGTAGTAATAGCGGTGTGCCTCGCATCACATAAATATATGCTTGAGCTAGCCACGAAATTGGTTTGAAACGACTTTTTACAGCAAGAGTAAGCAAAAAGCCTAATGGAATCGACAAAACAATAGCTATGAGAAATAAAAGTATAGTGACTTGTGCTCCTTCGAGCATGGGTTTAATAATTGTGCTGAAATAATCTGACATAGAAGGATTCCTCCAAAAGGAAAACAGAACTTCCACTTCTGGAAATCCTGTTTGACCTATTAATTTCTTATGCAAATAAGAAAGAATACATTATGAATTTAAGTTTTTCTTATTTTAATACGCGATCTTCTCCAAACCACTCTTCAGAAATTTTAGTAGCTGTGCCATCTTCATTCATCTTATCAAGTGCGCTTTGAAGCTTTTCTAGTAGTTTTTCATTTCCTTTTTTCAGACCAACTCCGTATTCTTCTGGAGCAAGAGTTTCATCAAGGATTTTAAATGTATCTTTTTCTTTAGCCATATAATATTTAATAACAACTTCATCAATTACTACTGCATCTACACGACCAGATTTCAGGTCACTGAGTGCTAGAACATTATTTTTGAATTCTGTTA
Organism: Bacillus sp. AP8; assembly: GCF_000321185.1. Lineage (NCBI taxonomy): Bacteria > Bacillati > Bacillota > Bacilli > Caryophanales > Bacillaceae > Bacillus > Bacillus sp. AP8. The sequence goes on along the minus strand of NZ_CAPG01000065.1, from coordinate 55,102 downwards.
CATTTTTGATTTTATCTTTAATAGGGTTACTATCTAAAGCTTCGGCTGCTGATGATTGGGATTGGATTCCAACTTGCTTACCTGCTAACCCTGCTAAATCTGTTATTTTTGAATCTTTCAATGTTACGACTACTTGAGCATTTGCTAAATATGGATTTGTGAAAAGGACTTTTCCTTTACGTTCGTCAGTAATGGTATATCCGTTCCAAATTAAATCAATGCGGCCACTGCTCAATTCAGATTCTTTAGCGCTCCAATCAATTGGTTGAAATTTAGCTTTCATTCCCATTTCTTTAGCAGCTGCTTTTGCATAATCGATATCAAATCCAACAAGCTCGTTCTTTTCATCACGGAATCCCATTGGAGCAAATTGATCATCCACACCAATAACAAGTGTATCTTTATTTTCCCCATCTTTTGAACTTTCTTTTGAAGATCCACATCCCGTAACAATTGTTAAAATAGCGATTAAAGAGATCAACATAATTGCTAGACGTTTCATTTTATAAGAGCCCCTTTTATAAAAATAATATGCTTTAGTACGTTACCATACTATTAAGATAACATATTTCTGTAGATAATAGAAAGAAAATTGATTTTATTTAGATAATAATGAACGGCTTATCTTATATGGAAAGCTTAATCAAGTATATTTCGGTGAACCTATTTTATTCCTATAAAAACAATAAGTAGAAATAAAATAGTTTAATTGTTCTCAAAAAAAAAGAGAGATTTCTCGAATAATCTCTCTTTTGAAAAACATATTATTCAGCTTTATGTTTGACTGAAGCTACTTCATACGTAATAATTTCACTGCCTAGAATTGGAGATTCCTTTTTGGCTTCTTCTGAGTTTGGTTCTGGGCGTTTGTGTGCGGCTTTAAAAACGTCACTATTTCTCCAAGCGGTAAAGCTTTCAAGATTTTCCCAATACATGTTGACATTAAGTTCATCATAATCAGTCAAATTTTGAGTTAACAATACTTCTACCTTAACAAAGCCTTCAAAAGAATCTAATGGACCTGGAGCTGTAAAGTTTGGAGCCATGACTGCTCCCATTCCTTTTTTCACTCTTATTCGATTTGTAACGATTACCACATTGTTACCCCCTTTAATAAATGAATACTGTCCAATAGTCCAGTATGATTAATCATTTTTATTATACTTTCTTTTTTAAAAAAATTCTCTTATAAAGTTTAGAAAATTTTTATAATGCAATTACTTGATTTTTGGTAAAATGGTAGAGTAAAGGTGGAACAAACTAGGTAATAAGTATAATATTTCAATTTTGTATATTATAACTTTCATCAGTGAGAAGTTATTACTCATGGATGATTGAATGATATAAATAGATGAATCGTAGAACCGAAGAAGTTGACTGGAGGAAATATATGAAGAATTTAATGATTATACTATTAATCAGCATATTCTTAACAGGGTGTGTAAACGATTCTTTTAATCAGGCAATTGATCAGGCAAATGCTGCACTTCAAAAAGGAAATGCAGATCAAGCCTTATCATCATTAGAATTAGCAATAGATGAAGATCCTAAAAATCCAGAAGTTAAACAGTCATATAGAAATCTAGAAATGTTTATTCAATTAAAAAGTGATATGGATAATGAAAAATGGAAGAGTGCATTAAAAACAGCAGAGGCTTTATTGAAACAAAAAGATTTAAATCCATATATTAAAAAAGAAACAAAACAATATATAGAGCAAGCTAACAACAAAGTGCAACAGGAATTAGAGATGAAATCTAAGATTGATATAATAAGCAATTTAATCGAAGAGAAAAAGTATAATGAAGCTGAACAAGCTATGAATAAGTTGTTAGCAGATGAAAGATTAGGGAATAACCAAAAATTGCTTGAAGATGAAATCAAGAATTTAAAGAATTTAATAGATATTAAAAGTGAACAATATGCAAAGAAGCAAGAGCAAAATAGTAAAAAAAGTGAATATATCTTAAAAATGAGTCAGATAGAGAAAGAAGTAGCAAAATTAAATAATAAAAAGGCTAGTACAACAGTTGAAATGGAGAAGGTAGCAGCAGACTCTTATAAAATGTGGGATGATACTTTAAATGAAATATATGGTGTATTAAAGCAACAACTATCGTCAAATGTTATGAGCGATGTTCGTGAACAGCAGCTTGATTGGATTACGAATAGAGATAACAAAGCCAAAAAAGATGCATCAAGTTATCAAGGAGGAACCCTTTACGAAGTAGAATTTCTCAATTCTTTAACGAAAACAACAAAAGAAAGATGCTATGAATTAGTAGAAATTTATATGAAATAAATGATGCTGACTTAGAAATAGCTTTCTATATTTTGGAGAGTTATTAGTGCTCAATGCTGTATTTTTAAAGAAGTTAGTGCAAGTCAGCTTTTTCAGTTGAGCTCTTCCCTTTTAATTCCACTTTTATCTTCTTTGTTTCTTAATGAATATGTAAAAAATAAACATATGACAAAGCGTGTAAGAACAGCTTTTTTAGGAAGTATAATCTAATTATAAAAAACAATTTATAAAGCGTAAGGGCGTCCAAAAAACGATAAAACATCACTTTTTGGACGCCCTCTCTTTTAATTTGTAATTAGTAAGCACTTGTTTCAGGATTCAACGATACTTCTGCTTTCGGTTCAGGAACAAAATATAAAATAATAATTCCAATGATGAATAAAACAACTAAACTAAACACACCATAAGCAGAATTTCCAGTTAGCTGTGAAGTCACAGCTACTAATAGTGGTCCCATAATGGATGCGAATTTGCCGAAAATATTATAAAAGCCAAAAAACTCGTTTGATTTTTCTTTTGGTACAAGCTTAGCAAAATAGGATCGACTTAATGCTTGAATTCCTCCTTGAGAGGTTGCTACAAGCATAGCTAATATCCAAAAATCTACAACCGTTTTCATGAAAAAGGCGTAAATACAAACAATAATATAAATGCATATTCCGACATATAGCATGATTTTTCCGGTGAATTTCTCTGCCAATTTTCCATATAAGATAGCGAAAGGAGCTGCTACAACTTGGGTAGCAAATAAGATAATGAGAAGATTGGTAGAGCTGATTCCTAAATCAGATCCATAAGCAGTTGACATCGTGATAATAGTACCAACACCGTCGATGTAAAAGAAGTAAGCCAGTAAAAATAAAAAGAGTGTTCGGTGAGTACGAATATTTTTAAACGTAACGCCAAGTCGCTTAAAGCTGTTGACAATTGGTTTAGGTTCACGTTCAATATAGTATTCTTGTTGTACGTTCCTTAGCATTGGAATAGTAAAGATTCCCCACCAAATTGCAGTTATAAGAAAGGATATTTGACTGGCTATAGTTACGGAAATAGGTATTACTTCGCTTTGAGCTAATAAGATGAGAATGATACAAATAATAAATGGAATTGTACTACCGATATAGCCCGAACTAAAACCACGTGCGGATACTTTATTCATTCGGCTGACGGAAGAAACATCGACAAGAAATGCATCGTAAAATACATTTGAACCAGCAAATCCAATAGCAGTAATCGTATAGCAGATTAATAGTAAAAACCAAAGATCACTCGGTATAATGGCAAGTAAAGCCGTAGAAGCAATACCTAAAACAAAGAAAAATGTAAAAAACTTTTTCTTATAACTCCGATAGTCTGCAATCGTACCTAGGATAGGACCAAGCATAGCCAAAATAAAGGTAGCAATAGCAATGGTATAACCTAAGTAAGCAGTCGATTTTGCAGCTGTGATTCCTGCTTCAGTTGCAGATGCCTTATAATAAAGAGGAAAAACAGCCGTTGTTATGATAATGGAATAGGCAGAATTCGCCCAATCATAAAGAACCCAACTATTTTCCTGTTTAGTATATTTCTTCATAAATCTAGACTCCCCCCTTGTATATGCTCTTTATAGTATTGTATTAAAAAAATTTCTTATTAAGTAATAATATTCAGAGGTTTAATAATAATTTTACATACTTAATATTTCTTCTAATACTCGACCATCTGTATTTCCAAGATGAAGTCCTAAGAGACGAGCAAAAGTAGGCCCTTCATCGACAAGATGCATGGAGTTAAGCTGTTGTCCGGATTTAATACCTTTACCTGACGCCATAAAGATTGTTTTATAATGATCCTTTTCGGGTGAATATCCATGTGAGGCAATGGTATATCGTTTTGATAGTACATCTTCTCTTGTAATAGTATCGATATAATTTCCCTCATGAAACTCTTTGAAGTAATATCCTTTATGAGCCTCAATCATATAGAGACATTGTCCATCCGCACCTTTTTTGACAGCTTCTTCATTTGTTAATATTTTTTCGATGCCATTTTCAGCATCTTGAACTAATTGATTTAATAGGAGATTGATCTTATTTTTGGTTTCTGTATCATTTTGATTCTTAATATACACATAAGCCGAACCATCACAGCTCTTGCAGTAAGCCTTCCAATCTTTAATTTTTCCATAATTATTTGTTGTAATGAGTCCTTGTTCTTTAAATAAGACATTTAATTTTACGGCTTTGGATTCATCGAGTGCACTATGATCTCCTAAAGCGATAATAGTTGAATTTTCATAAATACCACTATCCTTTAGTGATTCGATAATTCTACCAAGTCGATAATCATGCCTACGTAATGCTTCCTGAGCTTCATTTGAAGAAAAGCCATGATAGTGTCGCATGGTATCTAAATCTGTGAAATGGATAAGCATCAAATGTGGTTTTCTCGTTTTAATCGTTTGTACAGTAGATTCTAATACAAAATCATCTAATTCAGGTTGATTAAGTCCATTTCGAATATGTCCAAAGCGTTTGTTCATATCTAATTGATATAAAGGACTTCCGTTAAAAAAAGAGACGGCTATTTGATTATGCCATGGACGATTTGCAAAAATTTCTGGCATGTTGTAATCGATTTTGGCTTTTGCTGTAACAGGCCATAATAAAGCAGCTGTCTTCATACCGGCTTTTTTAGCTTCATCATACAGAGTTGTACCTTTAACATGCTTGCGATGCCAATACCAATCAGGAGATTCTATTCCAGGTTGGATAAATGTATTATTGATGATTCCGTGTCTATTTGGAAAATTACCAGTAACTATTGTGGCATGACATGGATAGGTAACAGATGGATAAATCGTTTCAACATTATCACAGTATGTACTCTTTTTTAGAAATTCTTTGAAATGAGGTAGTGTCTTAAGTACTGGTAAATCTAAAGCGGATAGACAATCAAAAGAGATAACAATTAAATGTTCTGTGAGCTTATTCATAATGACCACCTTTGTTAAATTTCAATACCATATATTCCAAGTATAACAAACATTTACAATGATGGAATAAGAGAGTTTGTCTTCTTATACTTTGGGAAACACTTTATTTTTATATAGCAAAAATAGCTTAAAAGTGTAAAAACATTTTATTCATGAATCAACTTGTACTATAATGATGGATAAAATATATAAAATTCAGAAAATTAAACAAGGAGAGTACATAGATGGCTATTGATCAAGTTAGGCAACATTTCCATAATTTGAACCTAGAAGATAAAATATTAGAATTCAATCAATCAAGTGCTACGGTTGAACTTGCTGCAGAAGCTCTAAACGTAATTCCAGCTCGTATAGCGAAAACTCTTTCCTTTAAAGATGGGGAAGGAGCTATTTTAGTGGTAGCAGCGGGCGATGTTAAAATTGATAATAAAAAATTCAAATCAGAGTTTGGCTATAAAGCAAAAATGCTATCCCCAGAAGAAGTGTTGGAAGAAACAGGACATGCAATTGGTGGAGTTTGTCCTTTTGGTTTGAAAAAAACATTAAAAGTTTATTTAGATGAATCGATGAAAAGATTTGATACTTTATTTCCAGCATGCGGGAGCAGCAATTCTGCTATTGAATTAACATGTGATGAGATAGAAACCTATTCAAAAGCAGAAAAATGGGTAGATGTTTGTAAAGCTCGATAAAAAATATCTTTAAAATAATAGGTTTTGCTTCATTGCATTGATGGATTTCGTACATTTCTATAGCCATAAATGACATGATAGTGTTAAATAAATCTTATTAATAAAAAGCAGACGGCGATTTTATATCTCCTGTCTGCTTTTTTATTTAGATTAAAAAGTTTGACTTTTCGAAATAAAGTGTTTAATGTTATCATAATAACAGACAATTCATATAATAATACTAAGAATTATATAGTAAGGAGAATCTTTATGGGAAATCATACTACACTAATAGTTCCACAGCCACTAGTGAGAGTATCAAATTGGATAACAGTCTTTATTATTTTATTTGCTTTATATACACAACAACCATTATTAATCGTAATACCTCTGTTATATTTTGGATTAGGAGCTTTTTTTGGTAAAAATCCGATTATTTTTATCGGAAAACATTTTTTAAGAAAAAATCGAACTTATATTATGGAAGATCGAGATCAACTTGCTTTTAATAGTTTACTTGCATTCATTATGTTATTTTTAGCGCTTGTATTCTTTTACTTAGGTCTACTAATTGTATATTACATTTTTATTATTATGTGTGCGCTAGCTAATATAGGTGCTATATTGGGCTTTTGTGTTGGATGTTTTATTCGTTTTCAGTGGAAACAATATCGTTACCGAAGATCGATAAGATAAAAGATATGCGCTCTATACGTTTTAACTATTACAATCTCAAATATCTATGAAATAGCTAAATGAAAGATTCAGCACAATACTTAATAGCAAAAATGGACTGTAGAGGCAGCTTCAAAAGTGATTAACAATCACTTTTGAAGCTGCCTTTTGCTTTAAAGAAAGGCTGTTTTCGCATACTTTGTTGCCATTAAATACAGGCTGAGTTGAATTCTGCTCTAGGAGGTAAAGAAATGCCTTTATTTATTTTTATTTTTGGCTATGGCTCCAATCTTTTTACTTTCCGTCTATTTATTTCTATTAATGTAAAAATAGCGTAACAAAAATAAGAGTAATAAGTTATTGGAATCGATATTATTCGTCTGTATTTTCGCTGGGAAATGATGTAACCGTATTATTTTTAACAATGCTTATAAATTATTTTGAAATAATTTTATAAGAAACCGTTTACAGCTACAAAATGATGGTATATACTCAATTCGTACCGACGAATTGATACCAATGAATTTAATATATTATTATAAATCGGAGGGTGAAATAGATGTCAGTTGCAACACAAGAAGAATTATCGATGAAAATTTTTGGTTTGATTGCTGGAGCTGGAGATGCTAAATCAAGTTTTTACCAAGCAATAAACCTAGTTCAAGAACATAAATATGAAGAAGCAGAAGCACTTATAAAACAAGGTGAGGCATCATTAAACGAAGCTCATAAAGTTCAAACAAGTTTAATTACAGAAGAAGCAAATGGCAATAAAGCAGAAATTGGAATTTTAATGATTCATGCTCAAGATCATTTGATGAATGCTATTTTAGTAAAAGAATTATTAGGTAATTTAGTTTCAATGCAAAAAGAGATTAATACATTAAAAGAGAAGGTAGGAGGAAATCTATAATGACTAAAATCGGATTATTTTGTTCAGCAGGTATGTCAACAAGTATGCTCGTTACTAAAATGAAACAAGCAGCAGAAACTAAAGGATTAGAAGTGGAAATTAATGCTTACCCTGAATCAGAATTAGAACAAATTGTTGATTCGATTGATGTCGCACTATTAGGGCCTCAAGTGAAATTCCTTCTTGCTAAAGCTCAAGGTGTATGCGCACCAAAGGGAGTACCGGTTGAAGTAATTAACACAATAGATTATGGCATGATGAATGGAGCTAATGTTTTAGAACATGCATTAAAATTAGCCAAGTAATTGGTTTAGGAGGTATAACATGAAGTTTCCAAAGGATTTCTTGTTTGGTGCTGCATCGGCATCTTATCAAGTAGAAGGTGCCTGGAATGTAGACGGAAAAGGCGAAACTAACTGGGATGTGTTTTCAAAAATTCCTGGTAAAACATTTGAAAACACAAATGGTGATGTTGCAGTAGATCACTACCATAGATATAAAGAAGATGTAAAATTAATGGCTGAGATGGGATTAGAGTCATACAGATTTTCAATCTCTTGGGCTCGTATTATTCCAGATGGCGATGGAGAAGTAAATGAAAAAGGCATTCAATTTTATAACAATCTAATTGATGAATGCTTAAAATATGGAATTGTTCCTTTTGTCACGCTTTATCACTGGGATTTACCGCAAACATTAGAAGCCGCTGGAGGCTGGGTTAACAAACGTACAGTAGATGCATTTGCTAAATATGCAGAGGTATGTTTTAAAGCTTTCGGAGATCGTGTTAAGCATTGGATTACCTTTAATGAAGCCATTGTTTTTTGCAGATTAGGCTACATTGCTGGAGCTCATCCACCAGGCCTTATAAATGATCAAAAGAAATATTTCCAAGCAACACATAATGTATTTGTTTCACATGCAAAAGCTGTAGAAATATATAAAGGTTTAAAGCAATTTGGAGAAATCGGTATTACACATGTATTTAGTCCAGCATTTAGTGTTGATAGCTCGGAAGAAAATATTTTTGCGACTAATCATTGTAATTACTACGATACGTTCTGGTACTATGATCCAATCTTAAAAGGAGAGTATCCAAAGTATGTAGTAGATACCCTAGCTGAAAAAGGATTGACGCCTGATTGGACGGAATCTGAACTGCAATTATTAAAAGATACAGCTGAATATAATGACTTCATGGGTCTTAACTATTACCAACCACAGCGAGTGATGAAAAATCATGAAGTGGTAGAAATTACAGAAGCAAATCGTGATAAGTCAACAGGTAAACCAGGAAACGCATCATTTGATGGAGTATATAAAACCGTTATGATGGACGACAAGGTATATACAAAATGGGGTTGGGAAATCTCAGCTGAAGGTTTCTTAGATGGTCTAAGAATGCTAAAAGATCGTTATGGTGATGTGAAATTATATATCACAGAAAATGGTTTAGGCGACGAAGATCCAATCATTGATAATGAAATCGTTGATGTTCCACGTATTAAGTATATTGAAGAGCATTTAAAAGCTGTTAAATCTGCTATTCAAGAAGGTATTCATTTAAAAGGTTATTACGCATGGTCAGTTATTGATTTATTAAGCTGGTTAAATGGCTACAAGAAGCAATACGGATTTATATATGTAGATCACAAAAACAATCTAGCAAGAAAGAAAAAACTATCTTTCCATTGGTATAAACACATCATAGAAACAAGAGGCCAAGAATTATAATCATTATTTGTTTAAGTGATTAAACAGAATGTTTTAAGTGTACATCCACTAAATTTCTATCGAAAATTTAGTGGATGTCCTTATCTCAGATTATTCTCGCTATCAACGGAGGTACGTATGAATCGTTTAGAAAAATTATTCGAGAAAATGATGCCAGCATTTATGAAATTTTCGAATGCAAAATCAGTAGTGGCACTTAAAGATGGCTTCGTTCTAACTATGCCACTAACTTTAATAGGTTCTATTTTCTTACTTCTTTCCAACTTACCAATTAAAAATTGGAATGGCATTATGGCAAATATATTCGGTGAAGACTGGATGACACCGTTAAATCAAGTAACAGGAGCTACTTTCGATATTATTGCTTTAATAGCTGTTTTTGGAATCGCTTACTCATACGTGAAAGCTAGTAATATTGAGGCTGTGCCAGCAGGTATTATCGGAATCATTTCGTTTTTGATTGTAAGTAATTCATTTGTAGTAAGTTCAACAGGAGAAGTGGTTAGAGGCGTTATTCCAAAAGCTTGGACTGGTGGACAAGGAATGATTACTTCGATATTAGTAGGTCTAGCAGTTGGAGCAATCTACACATGGTTCATTCAAAAAAATATTCGAATCAAAATGCCAGAAAGTGTTCCAGATGGAGTTTCTAATGCCTTTTCAGCATTAATTCCTGGTTTTGCCATTATGTTATTATCAATGCTTGTATATATATTTGCAGATATGATTCAAGGAATTTCAATGACAGAAATTATCTACAAAGTATTACAAATCCCGATGCAAAACCTTTCAGATACTTTACCAGGTATCATCATTATTATGGCTCTTATTTCGATTTTCTGGTGGTTTGGATTACACGGTCCAAATATCGTTATGGGTATTATGGCTCCAATTTTAACGTCAAATGCCTTAGCTAATCAAGCTGTTTTAGATGCAGGACAAGCGTTGGAAGTAGGAGAAAACGCGAAAATCGTTACGGCTCAATTTGTAGATATTTATGCTAAATTTGGTGGAGCGGGTATTACATTAGGATTAATTGTAGCAGCACTTTTAGTAGCTCGATCTCAACAGGTTAGTCAATTATCCAAAATGTCACTTGTTCCAGGGATATTTAATATCAATGAGCCAATCATTTTTGGTTTACCCATTATTTTTAATCCATTAATGATTGTTCCTTTCGTATTAGTACCAGTTTTAGCAACGTTAATGACATATTTCTCTATTGTATTAGGATTTATTCAACCATTTGTAGCTGTTCAGGTTCCTTGGACAACACCGCCAATTATTTCTGGTTTCCTACTATCAGGCTGGCAAGGTGCTGTTCTACAAATCGCAATACTAGCAATGGCGATTGTTGTTTATTATCCATTTGTTAAAATGCTTGATAAAGTAGCGATGGATCAAGAAAAAGCATCTGTATAATTTAACAATCTAAGAGTAAAAATGATATGAATGAAAATATAATATAATGACCCTCATAGAGGTTTCTTTACACTAGTTTTTCGATAAAATATACTTATGTAAAGAAACCTCTATTTCTGTTCAAGATAAAGGCCGTAAAGAGTCGTATCTTGAATAACTATGCTCTAATGTTCAGCGCCAATCGGACTGCCCTCTCTACCATTTTAATTAGTGTATAAAAGACTATTTGAAATCCCTCTAATTCGTGTGGAGTGTTTCCAGTTTGCTTGCCGCTTAATAGAACATTTGCGTTTTATGTTATGTTGAAATAGTTTAAGGAAGGATTAATATAGATATGAAAGTCAAATATAAAATGGTCGTCGATCAGATTGAGAAGGAAATTTTAGAAGGTAAATATCCTTCTCAAACAAAGCTACCTACAGAAGAAGAATTAATGAGACGGTTTGATGTTAGTAGAAATACAATTAGAAAAGCAATTGAAATCTTAGTTGAAAATGGCTATGTTTACCAAGTGCAAGGAAGTGGAATCTTCTTAAGAGAATTCACGAAGCCAGGCTGTATTACGATGAGAAACATGATTGGCTTGACTAATGAATTTGCTAAGGATGAATTGAAAAGTGAATTACTCGAATTGTCCTTACTAGATGCTGATGAAAGTCTTGCTCATCAAATGAAATGTAAAGTGAATACGAAAATTTATTATATTAAACGTTTAAGATATTTAAATGGTGTTCCATATGTAATTGAAGAATCATATTTTAACAAAGAAATCATTCCGTATTTAAACAAAGAAATTTGTGATGGGTCGATTTATAAATATATTACGGAAGATTTAAAGTTGAATATCGGTTTTGCCGATAAAGTGATACATTGTGAAAAATTAAACGAATCAGATGCGGAGCTGTTACAACTGCAGCAAGGAGATCCAACATTAATTTGTGAGAACACAGTTTTTCTAAATACGGGTGTTATTTTTGATTTTTCTAAGGAAAAATATAATTACCAGACAACAAAGCTATTAACATTAGCTACAAATAAACAATGAGGTTCAAACTATGAACGCGAAAAGTTTTCAAGGATATGACTTGAGTATTGAAATTAAGCGTGCGCTATCTGCTTTGCATTATGTGAAGCCGACTGAAGTACAAAGTGAAGTAATTCCAATTGCTTTAAAACAAAAAGATTTGGTTGTTAAATCACAAACAGGTAGTGGAAAAACAGCGGCTTTCGGCATCCCATTATGTGAAATGGTCCATTGGATTCAAAATAAACCACAAGCATTGGTCCTTACTCCCACTCGTGAATTGGCAGTTCAAGTAAAAGAAGATTTAATGAATATTGGTCGTTTTAAACGAATTAAGGTTGCAGCTATCTATGGGAAGCAATCATTCACGAAGCAACAATTGGAATTAAAACAAAAAAACCATATTGTAGTGGGCACGCCAGGTAGAGTATTAGACCATATCAAAAAAGGAACGATTTCCTTAGAGGATCTCAAGTTTTTGGTTATTGATGAAGCGGATGAAATGTTAAGTATGGGATTTATTGATCAAGTAGAACAGATTATTCAATCGTTGCCAATAGAACGAATGACTATGTTGTTTTCTGCTACTTTTCCTGAAGACGTCGAAGAGTTATGCCAGAGATACATGCATGATCCAACAAAAATTGAAATGAAACCTAATACTTTAGTTGCAAATAAAGTAAAGCATGTACAAATAGATATTTCAGAAGATGATAAGTTATTGCTATTAAAATGGATAACAATTATAGAAAATCCAGATAGCTGTATCATTTTTTGTAATACGCAGCAAAATGTCGATTTCATTCTAAATAAATTAAATACATGGGGATATGATTGTGACAAAATTCACGGTGGTATGTATCAGGAAGATCGTTTTGCGGTAATGGATGATTTTAGAAGAGGGGCTTTCCGTTATTTAGTGGCAACAGATGTAGCAGCTAGAGGAATTGATATCGAAAATATTACTCATGTAATCAATTATGATTTGCCAAAAGAAAAAGAAAGCTATGTTCATCGAACAGGTAGAACCGGTCGAGCAGGTCATATGGGTAGAGCGATTACATTTGTTACACCTTATGATGAGGAAAAAATGAAGGAAATAGAACGATTCGTTGGTCACGATATTCAAAAAACAAAAGCACCTACAAAAGAAGCGGTTGAAAATGCCAAAGATGCTTTTGAAGCCAAATTGCAAACAAATCCAGTCATGAAGAAGGATAAAAGTGAGCAGTTAAATAAAGATATTATGAAACTTTATTTTAATGGTGGAAAGAAAAAGAAATTAAGAGCAGTTGACTTCGTAGGAACAATCAGCAAAATTCCTGGTATTAAAGCGGAGGATGTTGGGATCATTACAATTCAAGATACTTGTACTTATGTTGATATTCTGAATGGAAAAGGTTCTATCGTATTACAAGAAATGAAGAACACGACAGTTAAAGGGAAATTACTTAAGGTGCATAAGGCTAGAAAGTAAGATACAATATCATAAAAATTCTCAAAAAGCAGACCTAAAAACAATTTGATTGTGTATAGGTCTGCTTTTTGTTTACAGCTAACTTTGATTGGGTAGTCATAACCTGTATTTAAAGTAAATCGGCTATTTTGGGATAACAAAAATAGAAAGAAGAGGGATGAACGATATATGTAAATGCAACTAAACATAACATCCTTGTAATCTATGGTTGATAGACAGTATTTATGGGGAAGACGATAATAATAATAGGAGGTGTGAAAAGTATGATAAATATGAATTTAAAACATCTCAGAAAGAATCATAACTTCACACAGGAAGACATTGCAGAAAAAATTAATGTATCCCGTCAAGCAGTAGCTAAATGGGAAAAAGGAGAGACGGTTCCAGATATTTCAAGTTGTATAGCTCTTGCGAAACTATATAATGTGACTCTAGATAATTTGGTCAATTATTCGGATGAAGGTTCGGGACTGATGGTGCCTCCGAAAGGTAAGCATTTTTTTGGAAGTGTTACAGTCGGGGAACGGGGGCAAATTGTCATACCTAAAAAAGCGAGAGAGTTATTCCATATAAAGTCGGGTGATTCTCTAATCATTGTTGGAGACGAGGATCGAGGATTGGCGATCGTTCCTCAAAGCTATATGAAATTATTCTTTGATCAAGTTGCATTTGGAGTGGATGAACAAGAGAGATAAAATAAAAGGGGAGAAAGCATATGAATCCCGCAATTAAAACGGTTAATCTTACGAAAAAATACGGTTCAAAGCCAGTTGTTAACCATGTCTCTATGTCTATTTATCAAGGTGAATTATTTGCCTTATTAGGAGTGAATGGGGCAGGAAAAACAACATTGATTAAAATGCTGTCTTGTTTGACAAAGCCTACATGTGGCGAAGCGTTTCTGTTAGAGAATAGCATCTTGAAAAATCCGCAAAAGGTAAAAGAATGTATAGCTGTTTCTCCGCAAGAGACCGCGATTGCTCCCAATTTGTCAGTCAGAGAGAATCTTGAGTTGATGGCTGGCGTACATGGCTTTGATAGATTAGAAACAAAAAAGAAAACAGAGCAGATGATTGAGCTGTTCTCGCTTGGTAATATACAAAAGCAACGTAGCAAAACCTTGTCCGGTGGCTGGCAGCGCCGATTAAGTATCGCAATGGCCTTGATTAGTAGCCCGGAAATCATCTTTCTTGATGAACCTACTTTGGGACTGGATATTTTGGCGAGACGTGAGCTATGGACTCTCATTAAAAGCTTGAAAGGGAAAGTCACCATTATCTTGACAACCCATTATTTAGAGGAAGCAGAAGAGTTGTCTGATCGAATTTGCGTTATGAAGGATGGAAGTATAAAAGCGTTAGGAACAGTGGAGGCGCTAAAATTAAAAACGGGAACAGATCACTTTGAGGATGCTTTTGTCAAATTGGTTGCAGAAGGTGATCTACAATGAAAATGAAGGTATTTGCTAACAGAACATCGAAGGAAATTCTCCGTGATCCACTATCCTTGATATTTGGTATCGGATTTCCCGTAGTCCTGATATTATTGCTTACTGCGATTAATCGAAATATACCGACTGATATGTTCAATATTGATCAATTGACTCCTGGTATAGCAGTATTCGGTTTATCATTTATGTCATTATTCTCAGCACAGCTTATTGCAAAGGATCGGGCGACTTCTATGCTTGCAAGATTATTCACTACGCCGTTGTCTGCTCCCGATTATATATTGGGGTACACGCTTCCACTTATTCCAATGGCATTGGTACAAAGCATCATCTGCTATCTAGTTGCCTTCCTACTTGGCATGGAAATGACTACATCGGTTCTATTGGCATTGGTCATGATTTTACCAACATCACTTGTATTTATCGGTATTGGCTTATTATGTGGCAGTGTCTTGAATGAAAAGGCGGTAGCCGGAGTATGTGGAGCTTTGCTTACCAATGTAACTGCTTGGCTATCCGGTACTTGGTTTAGTCTTGAGCTAGTGGGAGGTACGTTTAAAACGGTAGCTTATTGGTTGCCTTTTGCACATGCAGTGGATATGGGAAAAGCGGCATTAAATGGTCAATACAGTGAAATGTTTCCTCACTTTTGGTGGGTGTTGGGTTATGGTGTGCTCTTTGTGTTTATTTCAGTTGTTGTGTTTAAGAAAAAATTGAATACGGATTAATCTCGAATAGCTGAACGAACAGTGAAGTGGTAGTTCATTTTATATAATTGGCCAGTAGAATGGATTCAGAAGAACAGATCGCGTTAGCTGTATAAAAGACTTCAAAAATAGAAAAAAGGTATTCATAAGCTAAACTTCTGAATACCTTTTTTGTTGGTTATGTTCTAAACGATTGTTGTTTTCAATTTAGACTTCTGCGGGAGCAGCGGACAGGGGCTAAGTGCCACTGCCACGGAGGCTCATCGCCCGCCCTATGGAAAGCGAGCATCTGAAGCGGTTTTTACCCAATACTCAAAATTGGCTAATAAGCAATAATGTTTGCGAAAACAGCGTATTATTAAAGCAAAAAGTTTCAATAGTGTTGCCATAGAAAGTGGCACTTTTAACCGTTGTTCATTACTAGAAGGTGCTTACGGTTTGTATATTTATTTAAATTTTTGTGGGAATTGTTTAATGATCCCATTTGCTAATAGATCGGCTAACATGAGCATATGATTTTCACCTTTATCAAAGGCTGCGATATTTGCTTTCCAGTCTTTCTTTAAGCGTGCAACAGCCTCTTCAGTAACGAAGCCTAGATGTTTGTGTAGCATATCTTTTAGTTGTTCATATGACCAGTTTGGATTAGCTTTACTAAGAAAAGCGGCTATATCATCTGCATTTTTGTACCACAATTTATTATATTTATTTAGAGCCTGCTGATTTCCGCTTTTTGCAGCATCAACTACTTGTCCAGCAAGAACGATATGTTCCTTTAATAGTTTTGTCAGCTGGTTACCTGCTTTTTCACCATAAAATGGTTTTATCGAATTTCCGATGTCCGTTTGATTTTGAAGTAATCTTTGTAAAACCCATAATTTTCGTTGTTCCAGTTTTAACTTTGTTGTTTTGGGATTACAAGGTATTGAATTAGGCGCACCTAATACTTGATTGGGAACAGAAAGAAAAGACAGCATTAACAAAGTAGTGATCATTATTGAAAATATTTTTTTCATCATAGTTGCTCCTTAATGTTCTAGGCTCTGTTATAAGTTACTGTTGATTTTTAATTTGAATGGACAGAATTCTGTAGGAGAAGTGAAAAGATAAAAATTGAAATGAAAGAAAGGACCTGTCGCTTGCACACGGAAAGTGAAAAATTCAATAAACGTATGCTATACTGATAAATTAGAGTTTATGTTAAATCTTTTATACGTCAATCGTTTATATATAGTCTAAAGAGAGGGTAAAAAAAATGGTCGCGAGAAACAAAAAAAAACCGAGCATTAAGGATGTAGCGGAGAAATCAGGCGTTTCAACAGCAACTGTTTCACATGTCATTAATGGAACACGGTATGTTTCAGAAGAGGTGTCAAATAAGGTAAAGAATGCTATGAAAGAATTGCAATATGTACCTAATCCTATTGCACGTTCATTAAGAAGTCAGCATTCCCATATCATTGGTTTAATCATTCCTGTAAAACGTGCTTCAGATACGGCTAACTTATTTTTTATGACAATTGCTCAAGGTATAGAAGCTACGCTAACTAAAAATGGTTATAAACTTATTTTGTGTAATTCGTATGAAGATGTTGAATTAGAACAGGAGCATATTGACATGTTTAATGCTCAACAAGTAGATGGCTTGATTATTGCTCCTGTTACCGAGGATTATACTCATATTCAGGAACAGTATCCAATTGTCTTTATTGATCGAAAGCCCGCCGCATATAAAGGAGATTGCGTCTTCTCTAATAACTATCAAGGTGCTTATGAAGCAACGGATCATCTTATAAAAAAAGGCCATACGAAAATTGGTTTTATGACAGGTGATATGAATATATCAACAGGAAAAGACCGATTCGATGGTTATAAACAAGCTTTGCTCGATTCAGGAATTGAGATTCAAGATTCCTATATTAAGTTTGGAGATGTTAACTTAGAAACAGGTTATCAATTAGCTAAAGAACTTATGGAGAAGAAAGAAGTGAGTGCTCTTTTTGTAGCGAATAATATTTTAACAATGGGAGCTATTCGGTATTTTCAAGATTATCATGTGAAGATTCCAGATGAGATGGCTATTATCGGTTTTGACGATTACGAATGGTCAATGATTTTGAATCCTCCATTAACTAGTGTGAAACAGCCAGCATTTGAAATGGGTCAAAAAGCTGCAGAGGTGATGTTAGAGCGAATTCATAATCCTTCTATTGAACCAAAATGCTACATTATGGATACAAACTTGATTATTAGAAAAACGACGTGAGTTTTTTCAATAAATATTTTAGAGAAAAGACGTACCTGGATTTCATCTAGCCCTAGGTACAGTCTTTTTTTAGTGGTTAAACCTAGTTTGTATGAAACGGGAGGAAATTCGTGAGATCTGAGAAATCGAATGGATTAAAGCCATCACCAACAACGAGGCGTAACTCAGCTAGCATAAAATAGTCTAAATTTTTTTAATATAATATTTCTCTTGACGATTTTTGAAAACGCTTTTATAATCTAGTTAAACGATTACGTAAACGATTAACTAACTTTGAAAGCGTTTTTACAAAGAGAGGAAAGTGATTCATCATGACTTTAGGTGCAAAACGAAATTATTGGTTATTAAGTGCATTTTTCTTTTTCTATTTCTTTACATGGTCTTCATGTATGGCGTTATTCTCAATTTGGTTAGGTCAAGATATCGGGTTAAGCGGTGCAAGCACAGGTATTATCTTTTCTGCTAATGCGATCTTTGCATTAATCATGCAACCACTATACGGAGTCATTTCTGACAAAATAGGTTTAAAAAAGCATATTCTTTGGTTTATTGCTGGTTTACTAGTGTTATCTGGTCCGTTTTTCATTTACGTGTATGGTCCGTTATTAAAATATAATGTACTACTTGGAGCTATTGTTGGTGGTATGTTCTTGGGGGCAGCCTTTCAAGCAGGCTGTGGTGCAGTAGAATCTTATATTGAAAAAGTAGGTCGTCGAAACGATTTTGAATATGGAAAATCTAGAATGTGGGGTTCACTTGGATGGGCAGCTGCTACATTCTTTGCAGGTCAATTGTTTAATATTAATCCTAATATTAACTTTTGGGTAGCATCAGGTTCAGCAATCTGTTTAGTTATCATTTTATTTATGACAAGAGTAGATTTAACAGAAACAGATTCAGATGAAAAAGTAGAACCTATTAAAATGGCTGATGTTTTTGGTCTATTAAAATTAAAAAAGTTTTGGTTCTTTGTTATGTATGTATTTGGAGTTGTATGTTTTTATAATGTTTATGATCAGCAGTTTCCTATCTACTATTCTTCATTATTTTCAGATGTTGGAGCAGGAAACCAAGTATACGGGTATTTAAATTCACTTCAAGTATTCTTAGAAGCGGGTATGATGTTTGCCGCTCCGTTTATTGTAAATAAAATTGGAGCAAAGAAAGCATTAATTTTTGCAGGATGTATTATGTCGGTTCGTATTATTGGTTCAGGTTTAGCTGTTGAACCAATCGGTATTTCCTGTATGAAATTACTACATGCATTAGAATTACCAATTATGTTAATTGCGATTTTCAAATATATAGCACAGCACTTTGACAATCGTTTATCATCTACTTTGTATTTAGTAGGATTCCAATTTTCAAGCGCCATAGCGGCAGCATTTTTATCGCCAGTATTCGGAAAGATGTATGATTCAATCGGCTTTAGTAGTGTATATTACATCATTGGTGGAGTTGTACTTGTATTTACAATTGTATCTACCTTTACACTATCAAATGATATAAAGCCTGATACAGAACCATCAAATCTACAAAAAAGTGCTTAAACTAGGAGGTATATGATAAATGACATCACAAATTTTAGATAAAAAATCATTATTAGATCAAGCAAATGACGCTCTTCAAGAAGCTGCAAAAAAAGTAAATCATGATCATCGATTAGGTTTCCATATTGCCGCTCCTGCTAATTGGATTAATGATCCGAATGGATTGGTATACTTTAATGGAGAGTATCATGCGTTTTATCAGCATCACCCATATGATGAGCATTGGGGACCAATGCATTGGGGTCATGTTAAAAGTAAAGATTTAGTTCATTGGGAGCATTTGCCGATTGCGTTAGCTCCAGATCATGATTATGATCGTGATGGTTGCTTCTCAGGTAGTGCTATTGTTGAAGGAGATACACTTTATCTCATTTATACAGGTCATGTATGGGTTGATCGAGCAAAAGATATCGCCATTCAAACACAATGTCTTGCTTCAAGTAAAGATGGTATTCACTTTACTAAACATGAAGCAAATCCAATTATTCGAGAAATACCTGAGGATAGCACAGGGCATGTTCGTGATCCGAAGGTATGGAAGAAAGACGAAACATACCATATGGTATTAGGAAATCGTACAAAGGATGATATAGGCCGCGCGATCCATTACTCATCAACAAATTTAGTAGATTGGAAATATGAAGGAGTAATCGCTGAAAATACATCGAACGTAGGATACATGTGGGAATGTCCAGACTTCTTCGAGTTAGATGGTAAGCATGCTTTATTATTCTCTCCACAAGGAATGGTAGCGGATGGCGATCAATATCAAAATCTTTACCAAACTGGATATTTGGTTGGCGACTATAATGAAAACACTGGTAAATTAACTCATGGTGATTTTAAAGAACTAGATCATGGTCATGATTATTACGCTGTTCAAACTTTACACGATGATCAAGGAAGACGCATTGGTATTGGCTGGATGGATATGTGGGAATCTAATATGCCAACAAAAGAAGAAGGTTGGTGTGGTGCTTTAACATTACCACGTGAATTATCTATAACAGAAGACAATCAGGTTATTATGAAGCCTGTAGAAGAATTAAGTTTACTTCGTAAACAAGAGCTTCCAATCGATATCACAGAAGTTAATAATGAATCGATCGATACAGGAATTCATGAAGATTTACTAGAATTAAAAGTAGAGTTTTCTCTAAAGGGACTGACAGCAGAGAAGTTTGGTATAAAAGTTCGATGCAGTGATGACAATAGTGAAGAAACGGTTATTGGAGTGGATGTGAAGAATGCTAAGCTTTACCTTGATCGTGACCGTTCAGGTAAAGGTGTAGATGGTATACGTCAAACAAATATTAATGTTCAAGCAGACTCCGTAAGTCTTCATGTCTATGTAGACCGTTCTTCTGTTGAAGTATTTGCTAATGACGGCATGATTAATATGACTAGCAGAATCTATCCGAAGACTACAAGCCTAAATGTCCAATTGTTTGCAGACGGAGGAAGTGTTACAATTTCTTCTGCTCAAGCATGGAAATTAAAGGATGTTTGGGAAGAATCAAAATAAGAAAGTACAAAATTTTTGTCGAAAGCCAAGAACGAAAAATGTTCTGGCTTTTTGACGTAATTAGATATTTAAGAAGGTAGAGGTTTAGAAATGGGAAAAGTATATTGTATTGGTGAAGCTTTAATTGATTTTATTCCGGAGCAAAAAGGGAAAGCATTGAAAGATGTAGATACTTTTGAAAAATTACCAGGTGGCGCTCCTGCCAATGTTGCCATTGCTGTTGCAAAGTATGGTGGGCGAGCATCACTTATTACAAAGCTTGGTCAAGACGCTTTTGGTGATTTTTTAATTGAGATTCTAAAAGAGAATAATGTGGAAGTAGATAAAATTATTCAAACGACTGAAGCAAATACAGGTTTAGCATTTGTATCAGTTAAGGAAGATGGTGAGCGAGACTTTTCCTTTTATCGAAATCCTTCAGCAGATATGCTGTTAACTGAGGAAGAAATTAAAGCGGACTGGTTCACAGAAAATGATTTGCTTCATTTTTGTTCTGTTGACCTAATAGAATGTCCAATGAAATATGCCCATAAAAAAGCTATATCTTACATGAAGCAAAAGGGAGCTATTGTAAGTTTTGATCCAAATATCCGTTTATCGCTCTGGAAAGATCCAAAGGAATGTCAAGCTACCGTACAAGAATTTTTACCATTCGCTCACATCATTAAAGTTTCGGATGAAGAGCTAGAGTTTATTACAGGTATTTCGGATGAAAAAGAAGCGATTCGCTCATTGTTTGTAGGCGATGTTAAAGCAGTTGTCTATACGAAAGGTGCAAAAGGTGCAGAGCTTCATTTGAAAGATCAAATGTATCGATCCTCTGGATTTAAGGTGACGGTTTCAGATACAACAGGAGCTGGAGATGCGTTTATTGGCGGGCTATTATATGCCTTAGTAGCTAATCAAGTCAATCTATCAAATATTGAACAAATATTAATGGAAAAGCATGAAGACATTTTAGCCTTTGCTAATGCAAGTGGAGCATTGACAGCATCAGTAAAAGGAGCTATTCATGCAGCACCAGCTAAAAAACACGTGTTAAATTTTCTAAGTACACGCCTAGGCGAAAGTTTTGAAGGAAGATTCGTTGAATTAATGAATTAAGCACAAGGCAAGAAGGATGCACTCGTTCAGTGTTATCCTTCTTTTTTATGTTAAAAATAATTTTATAACCCATCTTTTAATCGGCTCAGAAATTTTTTGACTAATGCTGGTTTATGATGATCCTCTCGATAAACCCAGCCATAATGTACAGGTTTCATTTCAGGTAGGTTTAAAGGCAGGGCAACCATATATGAATTATTGCTTTTGAAAGAATAATCCAATCCAACAGTCACAGCTAGCTCGTCTCGAATAGCATTTTGGATTGCTTGTGTGTTATTACTTGTAAACAAGATATCATGAGGACCATAATGAGTAATTAATTGATTCATGAACCAATGAATATATTCGTCATCGTATAAAACAATGGTTTGTTTTTGAAGTATTTCTGGATCAATCTTATTTAATAAGGATAAGGATGAATGTTTATGAACACCTACTACCATTTTTCCTTTTATTAGTTTTTCAACAGAAAATCCCTTCATATTCTTTTCGAACGCTTCATGCAAAATCATGAGACCAATGTCGATTCGATTTTGTTGAAGATCTTCTATAATTTCTCTAGGACCTTTTTCAAGAATTTCTATTTTGATTTGTGGGTAATCTTTTTTAAATGCTGCAATGCTATGGATTAATAGATGCATAGGCCCAGGTATTGTGGCTATTTTTAATTCTCCACTTATTGTTTCTTTAAAGCTTTCAGCTTCTTTTTTTAGTTCGTTAATTTTCGTTATAATTTCAGCGGCCTTGGCTGTGAAAACCTTTCCTTCTGTTGTTGGTACGGCTCCTGAACCACGAGCTCGTTTAAATAAAGTAATTCCAAACTCAGCTTCAAGATTAGAGACTGCTTGGCTAATAGCAGATAATGTAATATGACAGCTTTCAGCAGCTTTAGTAAACGAACCTGTTTTAGAAACTTCACAAATATAGATAAGCTGTTCAATATTCACGTTATCCCTCCTAAATAAGTAAGTATTACTTAATTATAATTTAAAAAGTCTAAATTTTAATTAATTTTGGTTAATAGTAAAATAAAAGTAAGGAACATTAAAGCTCGTTTTCATAAAAGTGTAAGGTTTTTCAGGTGTATAGGGGTATAAAAAATAGAAACCATTTTTATGAAAACCTATAACACTATTAGGGAGGAAATACAATTGACTAAAGGTAGAGTAGTTGTTATTACAGGAGCAGCAAGTGGTATTGGGAAGGCTACAGCATTAAAATTTGCTAGACAGGGTGATCATGTGGTTGTAGCAGATTTCAATGACGTTGAAGGAGTTCGTACTACTGAAGAAATCATTAAATCTGGTGGACAAGCGATTTTTGTTAAAACAGATGTTTCAAAGTTTGAACAAGTAGAAGAACTTGTAGATAAAGCTGTTGAAACATATGGTACAATAGATGTTATTTTTAATAATGCTGGAATTGGTAGTTCAAGTGCTATACTTGATCAAGATTTAAATGTATATGAAAGAACGATTGCTGTTAATCAACATGGTGTGGCTTATGGAATTATGGCAGCAGGGCGTAAAATGAGAGAGCTTGGTGTGAAAGGTGTCATCGTAAATACGGCTTCCGTATTTGGTTATTTAGCATCTCCTGGAACATTTGCTTATCATGCCGCTAAAGGAGCTGTGGTTATGATGACTAAATCAGCTGCCTTAGAACTAGCACCTTATGGAATTCGTGTTATTGCAGTTGCTCCAGGTATGGTAGATACACCAATCATTCAAGGTTACAAAGATATGGGTATGCTTGAGTCCATGAAATCAAAAAGTATGGCAAGAAAATTATTATCGCCGGAACAGCTTGCTGATTCAGTGTATTTATTAACTTTACCTGAAGCTAGTGCAATTAATGGCAGTGTTATAATGGCCGATGAAGGATATGCATCATTTAAATAACAATAAAGAGGCATCTCAACGGTGGTTAAATATCACTTTTGGGATGCCCCTAACTTTAGATTATTTTATTTGAAAATATAGTATGTTTTTTTGGTTTTTACACCTCAAAAAAGCGGATGTTACGCTCTTTGTTATGCGCTTAATTGTATGTTGCTTATTTATTACAAAAAATGTAGTGAATCCTTATTATGTTTAATGATATTTTTTACATATTTGGCAGTAGCTTACCTGGATTCATGATGTTCATGGGATCAATCATTTGTTTAAGCTGTTTCATTAAAGTAAGTGCTTCTTCATGTTCAACCTGCTGATATTTCATTTTTCCTATACCTACTCCATGTTCACCTGTACAAGTACCCCCAAGCTCAATAGCTCGATACGTAATCTGTTCATTAATTTGTTTTGCTGTATCTACTTCCAGTTTATTTTTAGGATCATACATAATAGCAGTATGGAAGTTTCCGTCTCCAACATGACCTAATATGCCACCATTTAATATGCTTTGATCGATTAGTTCTCGTGTATAGACGACTAAGTCAGCTAATTTTGAAATGGGAACGCAAACATCTGCACCGTTCATTTCAAGTCCTTTTTTATGGCGAAATGCGAAAATCATTTCATGTCTGGCCTTCCATAATTCTGCACGGTCTTTTGAATTGTCTTTTCTTTCCCAGTTTTCACAGTTAAGATCTCTCATTAATTCTTCGACAGTACTAGCAACATCTTCAGCTGCCGTTTTTGTGCCGGCAAATTCAAAGAATAACGAATGGCCCTCAGGAAATTGATAACTTCCATATTGATTTACTTGTTTAATGCTATGTTCATCAACAAATTCCATGCGAAGTACTTGTATTCCACTTTGTAGAACAAGCTGCGCTGCTTCAACGCATTCTTTAGCAGTTCTAAAGGTACATCGTGCAGCTACAATATGTTCAGGAGTTCCGTGCAGCTTTAGTGTAATTTCCGTTAATATACCTAATGTACCTTCAGAGCCTACGAACATGCCATTTAAATGATAACCGCTTGATGATTTTTTGGCTCTTGATCCAGTATGGATGACTGAGCCGTTTGGTAGTACGACTTCTAAATCTAAAATTTGATCACGCATCGATCCATAGCGTACAGCCGTTGTACCGCTAGCATTTGTAGCAGTCATGCCACCAATACTAGCGTCAGCACCAGGATCTATTGGAAAATAAAGTCCTTGATTATTAATTGCTTGGTTTAATTCCATTCTAGATATTCCTGGTTGAACAGTAACTGTTAAATCTTCAGGATTAAATGAAAGAATCTTATTCATTCGTTCAAAATTAATGGAAATTCCTTTAGATAGAGGGATGGCTTGTCCTTCTAAACCCGAACCAGCTCCGTACGGGGTAATAGATATTTGTTTATTGCGTGCAAAATTCATAATAGCGACCACATCATCTGTGGATTCTGGGAATACTACAATATCAGGTTCGATTGGAGTGAAATAAGATTCGTCGCGACTATGTCGATATAAGTTAGTCTCACTCATACTAGTTTTTTCTTTTCCCATGATCTGGGTCAGTTCTTCTATCCATTCTTGTTGCATGAAAGCTCCTCCTATACTTGAGTTAACAATTAATTTATAATTTAGAAAATTCTATACTATTAGTTTAGTAGAAAAATGATATTTAATCTATTTATAAAAATCAAAGCTTATCATCTATGAAACAAAATCAAGAAAAAACATCGAAATTGTGTCAATTTCCTTTTTCTTTCTGTAAAGTAATCCATATTATTCGCCTTTAAGAATAAAGAAGCATCATAATATAAGTATAAGAAAACGAAGGAGAATAGGGATGATTACGAGACATGAATTAATACAGGAAGCGACTGCTTTTATTCAGGAGTGTTACAGTGAGTGGGATCGTGAGAATGAAATAGATGAACGGCTAGCCGTGATTAATAGGGAAATCAATCAAACAGGAACCTATAGTCATACTTTTGAAGAATTAATTTATGGTGCGCGTGTTGCATGGCGTAATAGTAATCGTTGTATTGGCCGCCTTTTTTGGGAAAGCTTAACGGTGTTTGACGCAAGAGAGGTAAATGATGCGAAACAACTGTTTGAAGCATTATTCCATCATATTGAATTCGCTACTAATGAAGGAAGGATTCGACCAACTATTACGATTTTTAAACCTTATATAAACGAAAAGAACCAAATTCGAATACATAATCATCAACTTATTCGCTATGCTGGATATCATTCTGACCATGGAGTTATTGGTGATCCAATATCGTTGGAGTTCACAAACAAATGTGAACAGCTTGGTTGGAAAGGAAATAGAACTCAACATGATATTCTTCCATTAGTCGTATCAATTGATGGTGGTGATTTGCATTTTAAGGAGCTTCCAAAAGATTTAGTGAAAGAAGTAGAAATAGAGCATCCGGATCTTCCAATCGATTCTTTACAAGTGAAATGGTATGGAGTACCTATTATTTCTGATATGCGTTTAGAAATTGGGGGAATATCCTATACAGCGGCTCCATTCAACGGCTGGTATATGGAAACAGAGATTGGAGCTCGTAACTTAGCTGATGAAAATCGTTATAATTTACTACCAACTGTTGCGGAAATGATGGGCTTAGATATGTCAAAGCAATCGACACTATGGAAGGACAAAGCTCTAATTGAACTAAATATTGCAGTGTTACATTCATTTAAAAAACAGGGTGTAACGATTATTGATCATCATACGGCCGCTCATCAATTTCATTTATTTGAACAGAAAGAAGTAGCATGTGGTCGAATGGTAACAGGTAATTGGGTATGGCTTATACCACCACTATCGCCTGCCACAACTCATATATATCATAAGCCATTTAAAAATGCGATACGGACACCTAACTATTTTCATCGGAAATAGACGATGTAGTTAATAGAGGATAAATGCATAGCGAATGGGCTTTAAAGTATTTTTAAATAGTAAGGGACCTCAAAGTGATTGGAAATCGCTTTTAAGAGGTCCCTATTTATATTTTTATTAAGCTTTTGCTTCGTATAATTTAATTATTTCAATCAATACATTCGTCGCTTTTATCATATTGTCTACTGAAATATATTCGAATCTGCCGTGATAGTTTTCACCACCAGTAAATACGTTCGGTGTAGGTAAGCCCATGTAAGAAAGTTGAGAACCATCTGTACCTCCGCGAATCGGTTTAACAATTGGCTCAATATCAAGATTTTTCATGGCTTCATAGGCAATGTCGACAATAAATTTAACAGGTTCAATTTTTTCTTTCATATTGTAGTATTGGTCTTTTATTTCTAACTCAATTCGTTCTTTTCCGTACTTTTCTTGTAAGCTAGCAACGATTTTTTCTATATTTGCTTTACGAGCAGCGAAAAGCTCTTTATCATGATCACGGATAATGTAGCTCAAGGTTGTTTCTTCAACATCTCCATTAAAACCTAATAAATGATAAAAACCTTCATATCCTTCTGTATTTTCTGGTGATTCATTAGCTGGTAGTTCATTTTGGAATTCCATGGCCATTTTAATGGAATTGATCATTTTGTTTTTGGCTGTCCCTGGATGAACATTTTTCCCTTTAAATGTTAGTTTTGCGCCAGCAGCATTAAAGCTTTCATATTCTAATTCGCCGAGTGGTCCACCATCCATAGTGTATGCGTATTGAGCATCAAAAGCTTTTACATCAAATTTATGTGGTCCTCTACCAATTTCTTCATCAGGTGTAAAAGCAACGCGGATTTTACCATGTTTTATCTCTGGATGCTGAATCAGATAATTCATGGCTGTCATAATTTCAGCAATTCCTGCTTTATTATCTGCACCTAGCAGAGTTGTTCCATCTGTTGTAATTAATGTATGACCTTTATATCCTGCAAGCTCTGGAAATTCAGAGGTTTTCATTACGACTTGTAATTGTTCATTTAAAACGATATCTTTTCCGTCATAATTTTCTCTAATTTGAGGCTTTACATTAGCTCCAGTTAAATCAGTAGCTGTGTCTATATGAGCTAAAAATCCAATTGTAGGAATCTGTTTATCTGTATTAGCTGGCAATGTAGCCATTACATAACAATGTTCATCAATTGTTACATCCTCCATTCCAATTTGCTTTAATTCTTCAACAAGCATATGACCAAGAGTAAATTGACCAGGTGTAGAAGGGCAAGTTTCACTACTATCATTGGATTGTGTATCTACTTTTACATATGTAGTAAATCGATTGATTATTTCGTTTTTCATTTTATAATCTCCTTACATATTTTATTAGCTATATTGTAATCTTATCACTCGTATATCATCCGTCAAATGGATACGTAAGTAAGTATTAGCAATTATTTTTTCCATTTCAAATCTTTATGTACTATGAAAAAATATGATAAACAAGAATTTATATCTATTTATGGAAAAATGAGGTAGACAATAGTGTGTATTAATGTAATAATACATTAAAACAGTGTATGAATTGCATAATACACTTCTTCGTTAATAATGACTGCCTTTGACGTTCTGACTTCCGACTATTTTAGATTTTAGTAGACATGAACATGACGTACTTGTAGAAGGAGTAGGATGTAAAAAGAAGTCAAATCCGTTTTTTTCTTTCTTATCATGCGAATAGGAGGTTAGCTTGTGATACTAGAGATGAACACCCGAGAACCGATTTATATTCAGGTAGTTACGTTTTTTAAACAAAGAATTGCAATAGGTGAACTGAAAGCTGGAGAAGAAATACCTTCCCGCCGAGAATTGGCTGTGGAGTTAAATATTAATCCAAATACGGTTCAAAAGGCTTATAAAGAAATGGAGGATCAAAGGTTGATTATTACGGAACGAAATTTTCCAAGTCATATTACTGAGGATGAAGAGGTACTTAAGCAAGTTCGAAAAGAATTGATCACAGATGCAACAGAGCATTATGTAGCTGCGATGAAGAAGATTTCTATTCCAGTTGAAGAGATAATTGATACGGTCAAAGAGATTTATCAACGAGGAGAAGTGAAGTAGGGAGGAAGAATAGTGATTGAAGTTAAAGGGATTTCAAAATCTTTTCGATTAAAAAAAGTTTTGAAGGATGTTTCATTTACAGTTAAAAAAGACGAAATAACATGTTTGATTGGACTAAATGGCACGGGGAAGTCGACAACATTGAAAAGCATACTTGGATTAACTCCTTTCACTAATGGTGATATTACGATTGATGGTATTAGTGTGAAGAAAAAGCGTAGTGATAATGTATCATTCGTTCCTGATCATATGACGATGTTATCTAGTATGAAAATTAAACAAGCCTTTCAATTTATGAATGACTTCTATCCTAGGTGGAGTGGTGAGCGTGCTCAGGAACTACTAACCTTTTTTTCGATGAAGGAAGAACAAAATATTGGCGACTTATCAAAAGGGAATGCTGCAAAGGTAAATTTAATAATCGGCTTGTCATTAAATACAGATTACATCTTACTAGATGAACCTTTTTCGGGAATTGATTTATTTTCAAAAGAGAAAATACGGGAGCTATTTTCTTCCCCTTTCATTGAGGGAAGAGGAGTGCTATTAACAACGCATGAAGTAGATGAAGTAGAACATTTAATTGATCGGGTAATCATTTTGGATGATGGAATGATTGTTCAAGATTTTTATACAGAAGAAGTTCGAATGGAAGAAGGAAAATCAGTCATCGATAAGATGAGAGAGGTGCTAGGTGGATGAGTAATTATCTTAAACTGGTTGATTTTGAAATAAAACGATTCTGGAAAATATATGTTGCTTTATTAAGTGTCGTGGTTGTTATGGAGTGTGGCTTTGTAACCTATGAATCTTTGTATTATAAAGGCTTGATAGAAGCTGGCAATTATGGGGGAGAACCATTAACTTTGTCTTATCTTACATCGTCTTCTTTTTTTGAATTAGCTCCTACACTATGTATAGCTATTTTAGTATTGTATGTTTTTTTTACATGGTATCGAGAATGGTTTAGCAAAAATACATTTGCCTTCCAGCTGCTGTTACTCCCCTTTAACCGAATGACCATATATTTAGCGAAACTATCCTCGATAGTATTATTTATTTTGGGGTGTTTAGTAACTCAATTAGCGCTATATCCTCTGTTAAAAACGATTTTTCAAGCCATCTTACCTACCCAATTTAGGATGGATATAACGTTGGTGCAGTGGTTATGGGAGAGTTCTGATTTATTTGACTTGCTGATTCCGTTAAACGCTACAGACTTTCTTCTTTATTATGGAATAGGTATTGCAGGAGTGATAGTAGTATTTACAGTTATTTTGTTGGAGAGAAGCTTTCGTTTAAAAGGTATCTTTTTCTCTGTCCTTTTTCTTTCGGTTTGTCTATTTTTACTTTTATTCCCGGCTTTGCTACATAACTTTGTGCTTCCTTTATATGAAAGTGAATATGTTGCCCTTCAAATAATGGTAATAGCGCTGATTGTGTTTGCATCGCTTTTCCTAAGTTACTATCTAATGAAAAAGAAAATATGGGTGTAAGAAGGGAAGCGTATATGATGAAAAGATATAGTTGGACCATTTTATTATCAATAGTATGTGTATTTGGTATTGTATTTTTTTATACTCTTCAAACGATTTCGTCTGAAAAGAGACTCAAGTATCGTATCGTTACAGAAAGTGGAAATCCAAATGAAATTGTAGATTTGAATATTTACGGTAACGGATTTAGTCGGGCGATTTATTACAATATGAATATTTCCTCTAAGATGACAGATTACTCTCAAAGTAACATGTTTAATAAACTAATCATACATGATTATGGCCGCGCTAACGAAACATTAAAACGACTTCAAACAGATAATAAGTCATTTATGCGTGATAAAGGGGATGTTGAAAATCTATATGAAGACCATTTATTTATACTGTATGGAATGGATGTATTTAATCATGAGAAACAAATTGTGGATGGTTTGAAAATTGACGTATTTGATAAAGTACAAAACAAATCATGGGATTTCATAGTTGAATTACCCGAAAATAACATAAAATACCAAATCTCAAACATTCAAAATATCGAGCTTGATAATCAAAACATCAATATTATTTTGTCATTGGAGGGGCAAGAAAAACAAAAAATTGTACAAATATTTGTGAATTTGAAAAAACAAAAAATCGTAAGCAGTAAAGAGCTATTTTCAAGTAGTACACAAGATTACTTTACATTTATAGATAATACTTCTATAAATAATATGGTATCAAGTGAAAAGTATCTTCCATTTTTAATCTCCAAAGAGGGACAATCTCAAAAGGATTTATATATCATTAATGTAAAGAACGGAAAGATGTTGAAAAATGAAAAAATCTTAGGAGACGCATACAATAATGATATTTATATGAGAGATAACAAAATATATTATGTTTCTAGTACCTCAGGAATATTATATGAATATGATCTTGAAATAAATCAGGACAAACAATTAACACAAAATAATCTACTAAAAGATTTCTCAAACATATGGATAGAAAAGAAAAACAATAAATTAGTGGTTTTTACGGAGCGAGGCTCGAATAAAAGGCAACATCATCTAATCGTTTATGATTTAAAAGAGTTTAAAGAAACTTTTCAAGGGAAAATTCAAAATGGCAAGGAAGCTTCGACTGACTTTATTGCTGACTACATTTCGATTTAATTTAGAAAAGATGAGCATATAATAAAAGCTCATATCCTTTCAAAGCATAGCGGCTGTTAGGATATGAGCTCTGTTTATTGTTTATTTTTAATTAGCGATTTTCTTGAGTTTTTTCAACCATATGAATGACGTCAGCTGTATTCTCACTTTGTCCTGCTTCATCTTCATCTGATGCGCCTGAACCACTTACATAGTTATAGAATACACCCATGAATAATGCACCACCGATAATATTTCCAAGTGTGACAGGAATTAAGTTATGAATGGCTTTTCCAAATGATATTGTATCTGGGTGCTCAACTACTAAAGCAACTGCGAATGAGCTCATATTGGCGATACTGTGCTCATAACCAGAGATGAAAAACCCGAATACGAATAACATCATCGTAAATAACTTTGGACCATCACCTTTTAATGTCATTGGAATGTAGAAAGCTAAACAAACTAACCAGTTACAAAGGATAGCTCGGAAAAATAATTCCATAGTAGAAGCGTTCATTTTTCCTTCAACAACACTCATTAAGTAGCCGTTAATGGCTGGAGAATCGAATAATCCAGTAGCATAAATGAAAAATGCGAAGGCAACAGCTCCAATAATATTCCCAGCATAAGTTGCACACCACATTTGAAGAACTTTCAACCATTTTAGTTTTCCGTTAAGTGCAGTGTATGTGAAATAAAAAGTGTTACCTGTAAATAAGTCTCCACCACCATATGCGATTAAGATAATGGCTGATCCAAAAGTAAGTGCTGCAAATGGATAGGCTAATGGGTTATGATTATCTGCATAAAATAAGTTCCCTGTTTTAAAAGCAATGATTACGCCAAATCCGATAAATGCACTAGCAAGAATAGCACGTAAAAGGTATTTAATAATGCTTTGATCAAATACTTTTTCTTTTTTTAAGGCTAATTTCTGTACTTCATATAAGGCTGTCTTTTCCATAGTACCTCCCGCTGCAAATCTATGTTGTTTTTGTTATTGTAGCCATATAAACATCCATTTATGTACAAATTTCATGTGAATGTATGAGCATGAAATAAGGAATGAGCACAATACAATAAAAGGAAGATGGCCTGATTCAATTTAATAAAACCAAAAGTACACCTAATCATAGCATTTTTATTGCTGTAGTTACATAGTTGGATAAACTTACCGGTTGCTTATACTTGACAATCACGATATTTTTATGAAATCGTTTTCAGTTCTAGGTGATTTAAGAAATTCTTAAGATTTTCCCCACATCTACATTAAGAAATATAGGCTATATTATTAACTATAGATGACAGATGATATACTTTTTGGAAGGAGGCTGATTATTATGACTACATTTAATGTTTTAGTTGTTGATGATGAACAAGAGATCCGTGATGGAATTGAAATATATTTGAAAAATGAAGGTTTAAATGTTATTAAAGCGGCTGATGGAATTGAGGCATTAGAAAAACTGCATGAACACACTATACACTTAATTTTATTGGATATAATGATGCCGAAAATGGACGGTATTTCAACTACATTTAAGATACGTGAAAAGCAAAATATTCCTATTATCATTTTAAGTGCCAAAAGTGAAGACAGTGATAAGGTTTTGGGGCTCCAAATTGGAGCTGATGACTATGTAACAAAGCCTTTTAATCCACTTGAATTAATTGCTAGAGTAAAATCTCAGCTTCGAAGATATGTAACACTTGGAACATATGAGGGGGCGACAAAGCAGATTGACCTTCATGGGTTAACTTTAGACGAAGATGCAAAACAAGTATGTATTAATGGTGAAGCAGTGAAGCTAACTCCTATTGAATACAAAATAGTAGAGTTACTAATGAAAAATGCTGGGCGAGTATTTTCAATTAATGAAATTTATGAACTTGTTTGGAAAGAACCAAGTTATAATGCTGAGAATACAGTAGCAGTTCACATTAGAAAAATTCGCGAGAAAATTGAAATAGACCCGAAGAATCCAAGGTATTTAAAGGTGGTGTGGGGTATTGGATACAAAATGGAAAAGTAACAAAATCATCTTCATTATTTTGTTAATCTTTAGTTTCGGTTGTTGTAGTTTACTGTCCATCTTTTCAACAGGAAATAATCTTTTGAAAAGTAGTTATTTTAAAACAACTGCTTTCCAATCGGAATTTACAGAATATTTATCTCAGTTACGAGCATTTAAATTAATGGATCTTAATTTAGCAGAAATGAAGAAAAACATCGTTGTCACAAGTGATGAAATTGAACAGCATAGATATCAATATGGTAGCTTAGATGAGCAAATAAGTAACATTAAAGCCCAGTACGAGGATAAAATAACGACCGCCAAACAAGGTGGAAATAATGAAGTTGCGGAAATTTATCGCAAAGAACGTGATTCCAAAATAGCGGATATCACCAAAAATTTTACAGATGATGAGCATGTACGTAAAAAGATTATTGCAGAAAAAGAAGCAGCTATTGAGGAAGCATATGCGGGGTATAAAAACGGTCATAATAATATACCAAATAATCATATATTTGAGTATTATCTAGTAGATACTTCTACGGATAAAGTATATACATCTTTGAATAGTACAGCCTCTAAAAATGTTAACCAATATTTTACGAATAAGAATATGATGTTTCTACAGGAATACGGTGGAAAAAACAAAGATTTATTGCAAATCAATGAGGATTATTTGCATTACTATTTATCGAGTGACAACAAATATTCTAGTTCTAATGCTTTATTTAATCAGGAATCTATTGTAAATAATGAGACGAAAACGATTAGCTCAGAACTTGAAAAAGCTGTAGCTTCAAATGAAGGACATTCTTTTAAAGGATTTATCGGTATCAACAAAGATGCACCATCAAATAATTATATTATTCAAAATGCAAGTTCGTATAAAGAAATTCAAATGATGTATTTTGTTTTCTTATTTATTGGACTATTGATGGTTTTTGTAGTCATCTGGCTATACAAGACGAAAATAAAATGTAATGTATGGCATAAATTAGAGTGGAAAGGCTATGAGAAAATACCATTTGATATTAGATTGGTTTTTCTATTTGTAACAGCGGCCTTTTTATCTAGCTCATTCCATGGACTTTATTTTAATAATGGTTATGATAATATTTATTATTTCACCAAAAATATGATATTCGGCTTAGGCTGGTCGACTATTCTACTTTCATTGTTACTTTTGCAGGCTATTTTAACAGCGAATAAAGTGAGAGTAAGAGGTTTTGATCAGGAGTTAAACGATAGTTTACTTTATAAACTTGCATCTGCACTAAAGCAAGCCTTTATAAACCGAAAAGCAGGAATACAATTATTGATTCTTTTAGTGGTTGTTTTTTTCATGGGCTTTGGTTTAATGCTAGCATTTGTTTTAGGGCACATTGAACTTGTTATACTATATTTATTTATGGTAGTAACAATTGGACTCCCTGTTATTATATTGATATTGAAGCAATTTGGCGATGTAAATAAAATCGCACAAAATGTCAGAGGGATTGTTGAAGGAAGAAGTGTGGAGGATGTATCCATTAAAGGTATATCATCGTTTAAGGCGTTTGCAGAAGATGTGAATAAGCTTAAACAAGGTGTGAAGGTTTCGCAACGTGAACAAGTGAAAAGTGAACGGTTAAAAACAGAGCTTATAACAAATGTTAGCCATGATTTACGTACACCATTAACATCCATTATAACGTATGCAGACTTACTGAAATCAAATGATTTATCAGAAGAAGATCGAAATAGCTATATAGAAATTATTGATCGTAAATCAAAGCGATTAAAAGTCTTGATTGATGATTTATTTGAAGCATCTAAAATGGCAACAGGGAATATTGAGCTGACAAAAAGTAAGGTTGATATTGTACAATTGTTACAACAAGCATTAGCAGAGCATGATGAAAAAATTGCAACTTCAGATTTGCATTTTAGAGTAAGTAATGATGATCAGCCAATTGAAGCAGTAGTGGATGGTCAAAAGCTATGGAGAGTATTTGATAATTTAATTGGGAATATATTGAAATATTCTTTACCTCATTCGCGAGTATATATTGGAGTGAAAAATCGACCAGATACTATTGAAATAACTTTTAAAAATGTTTCTCAATTTGAACTGGGAGATAATGTTGATGAGTTATTTGAGCGATTCAAAAGAGGAGATCAGTCTCGACATACTGAAGGATCAGGATTAGGATTGGCTATTGCTAAATCGATTATTGATTTACATGAGGGTGAAATGGACATAGATGTGGATGGAGATTTATTTAAAGTAACGATTGTTTTAAGAAAATAGTAAAAAGGGCATCTCAAAAGTGATTTTCAAGCACTTCTGAGATGCCCTTTCTCTTTTTGTCGTTTTATTGTATATTGCAGCAAACTTCTTTAAGAAGAGTTACATATTTTTGCGTGACTGACGCTTTTTCATATACCAGATGATAACGAGAATAAATAAAATGATAAGTAGAATGTAAACAATATTAGAAAAGATGTCCATATAGCTTACAATATCATGCCAGTTAGATCCCACTGCATTACCGACGTTTACTAAGATCGTGTTCCATATCAATGAACCGATAGTAGTAAATAATAAGAATAAACCGAAATTCATATTAGACATCCCAGCTGGGATAGAAATTAAGCTTCGAATGAGAGGGATTAGTCGACAAAATAATACTGTCCAAATACCATATTTATCAAACCAAGCATCTGCTCGATGGATGTCTTCCTTTGTTAATCTTAAAATACGACCATAACGATCAATGATTTTTTCAAGTCGTTTTACATCCAGTAATAATCCTATTCCATATAAAATGATTGCTCCAATGACTGAGCCAGCTGTAGCAAAGCCTATAACACCGACGATACTTAAGTGATTACTATGATGCGTCATAAAGCCACCAAAGGTAAGGATAACTTCTGAGGGAATAGGAGGAAAGATATTCTCTAGCGCTATTAAAAAAAATATTCCCCAATAGCCGTATTGCTCCATTAAATTAATTATCCAACTTTCCATGTAAGACCGCTCCTTTTGTGTAAAGCATGCATATTGCAGGCATTATTAGGCAACTTATACTTTCCTATTTTGAGCTTGTACTATAAACCTTATTATATGTTATAGATTTCTATTCATGATTCTTTCTCTTTTTCCAGGAAAATCAGTAATCTCCTGTTTATAGCTACCTAATAATGAAAATAGTATGTCATAAATACATTAAAGAAAGATTAGAAAAAGTTAGCATGTGGTAAATTTAAGTGTACTTGTTTTTCTAGTAGAGGATTTTTTCCTGTTTTATAGAATATATAAACAAATTATAAAACGAGTATAAAGGGGATAACTGAATGAAGCATACCTATTTTTTTACAGGATTTCCTGGCTTTTTAGCTACCAGGCTAATTAAAGGGATGATTCGTAGAGATAACATGTTTGAAAGTGCTTTTTTATTAGTGTTGCCTTCACAGGAAGATATAGCAAAGAAAGAAGCTATTGAAATAGAAAGAGAGATGCAACTAGAACAAGGTTCTTTGCAAGTGATTATAGGTGATATTACAAAAGAAGGATTACATATTGTAGATTATATCGCTGTTGAGAAGATAACTCACGTCTTTCATTTAGCGGCAATCTATGATTTAGCGGTGCCGAAGGATATTGCATATGAAGTAAATGTAGTAGGTACTAAGAATGTGAACGATTGGGTAAAAACACTTCCTAATCTAAAAAGATATATTTATTTTAGTACTGCTTATGTGGCTGGAACAAGAGAAGGCACATTATTAGAAACAGAATTAATTAGACCTACATCTTTTAAAAATTTTTATGAAGAAACAAAATTTGAAGCGGAGGTTTTAGTCGAGCAGCTAAAGAATGAAATTCCCATTACTATTATTCGGCCGGGCATTGTAAAAGGGCATTCTGAAACAGGAGAAACGATTAAATTTGACGGGCCATACTTTATTTTAAATACGTTAAGAGCTATTGCCTTCTTGCCATTTAAACCTTACATAGGACGTTCAAACTCGAAAATTAATCTTGTTCCCGTGGATTATATTATTGAGGCCGTATCATTTCTAGCTCTATATGAAGGTGGCGAAGGAAAAACATATCATCTAACAGATCCAAATCCGTATAGTGCAACAGAAATTTATGAAATGTTTACAGAAGCCATGTACAAACAAAAGCCTAAAGGAATGATTCCACTTTCATTGTGTAAGATGGGTCTTTCTTTTGCTCCAGTTCGAAAATTTCTTCATACGGAGCAAGAAACAATTGATTATTTTACATGGAAAGGAAACTTTGATTGTACCCATGCCAAACGCGATTTATTAGAAGCCGATATTGCATGCCCAGACTTTAAAAAAGGCGTACCTGCAATGGTTCAATTTTATTTAAAGCATCAAAACAATCCTAAATTCCAAGTGCCGATTCAATGATAGAAATTACAAGGGGTCTCTGAACAGTGATGTTTATCACTGTTCAGAGACCCCTATGCTTTATTTTATAAATTGGCCTGAGAGAAGGCCGAGTTTGAAAACCACATAACGATGTAAGAAAATGTCCATTAAATAAATTTTACTCTTTTTAGACATCTTCTTCTTTGTATATATACAGTTTTTCCTTTTTAAGACGGTAAAACGGTTCGTTTTAGCCAATCTTTTCCTTCTACTAAACGTGTAATCATCATGGCACATACTGTATTTCCTGTGCTATTTAATAATGTTGCTGGTGCATCAATAATGGTAGAAATGACAGCGATGATTGGCAATGTTTCTGGTGGGAATCCGAATACACTTAAAATAAGCATCTCCCCAATCATACCTCCACCTGGAATGGCGCCCATTACAGCACCTACTAAGAACGAAACAGCGATGATACTTAAGATACTTGATACACTAGTTAGATCTTTTCCGAAAAGAGCGAAAAGAAAAACAATCTTCATTACTCCACCTAAAACGGATCCATCTTTATGTGTGTTAGCTCCTAGTGGAATCACTGTTTCAGATATATCGGTAGGTACGCCCATTTTTTGAGTTGAAGCTAGATTTACTGGAATAGAAGCTGCACTTGAACATGTTGCGATTGCCGTAACAGAAGGAGGTAAAGCGTTCTTCCAGAATACTTTTACGCCTAACTTTCCACCTGCAAAGAAAGCGTATAGAGTAAAAAATCCAACAAAATATATGATTGTGATAACTAAGTATAAAATAAAGGTACGAGCATACCCTTCTAAGATGGAAGTTCCTAGATCACCAACTACGGATGCAAAATAACACCCAAGTCCGATTGGAGCATAATACATAATAAATGATACCATTTTCATCATTACCGCAGTTCCAGAAGATAAGAATGAAGCAATTGGTGCTCCTTTTTCCTTTATAAATGCTGTTGCTAGCCCGAAAAGGATAGAGAAAATAATTAATTGCAACATATTACTTTTTGAAAGCAATAATGAAAAATCAGTCACAGTAAATGTTTTAACAAGTTGACCTAAAAATGTTACTTCTTCAGTTGCTTGCTCAACAGGTTCACTAGAAGTCATCAATTCTTTAATAGCTGTAGTATCTGTTCCTTCAAGAGGATTCATAATAGCTACACCGATTACTCCTAAAATAGCGGCTATTATCGCTGTACAAAGGAATACTAGAACTGTACTTCCCATAATTTTTCCTAGACGTTTCATTTCTGTCATGTTTGCGATGGCTGAAGCTATGCTAAAAAACACGAGCGGAACAATGAGCATAAACATGAGATTTAAAAATAAATCCCCAAGTGGTTTAACAACTGCTGCTTCAGGTCCGAAAATGACACCTGCTATTCCACCAATGATAATTCCGAGTAATAAAAGGAGAGTTATTTTATAACTGTTAAAAAATTTCCTCACAATTATTCCTGCCTTTCTATACATTTTATCCATAACGTTGTATGTAATAAGTTTTCTAAAATAATATTATATCTTAAAATAGGCGAAAGTTGCAGAGTTAATAAATGAACCTTCTTTGTTTTGTTGTAATAAAGTGCTATTAGGAAGAATAAAAATTTACATTTTTTTATAAATAGGCTCTGTTATACCTCGATGTTGATTTTTAACATGTATCGAAAAAATAGCAAGATTTCTGCTGAAAGAGTAGTTCAAGTGAGATCCCCAAGTGAACGTAGCGAGCGTTTTTGACCAGTATAAACCATAAAATTTAACAGAGTCCATAAATAAAGACAGCTATTAGTAACATGAAGCTTACCTCGTTTGGTCTTAAAAGATTGGAGTGTTAAAAGTGAAAAAATCACTTAAACAGCAAATAGAAGAACAAGAAGGGGGAAAATTCCCATCAAAGTCTTATACTGAAATGGTTTTAAAACCTGCTTTTAATGAAGCTAAATACAAATTGACAGAGCACATATTACAAATTAATTATGCCCATCTTATTATGCTTGTAGAACAAAAATTGATGGATGAAGCAGACGCAAGGAAAATTTGCTTAGCAATTCGTTCTATAGATATAGAAACAATACAAAAGAGTGAATATAATCCACAGTTTGAAGATTTGTTTTTTCAATTAGAAGGTCAATTGCTACAGCATGCTGGAGATATCGCAGGAAATCTCCATATTGCCAGAAGTCGTAATGATATGGGGATTGCTATATATCGAATGACACTTAGAGAAAAGCTGTTATTTCTTTTAGAAGAAGCATTGAAATTAAGAAGCTGCTTAATTAGTTTAACGGTGGAGCATAAAGATACCATAATGATTGGCTATACGCATACGCAACAAGCACAGCCGACAACACTCGCGCACTATTTAAATGCGATGACAGATTTATTAACAAGAGATATTGAACGTATATTATCAGCATATGAAAATGTTAATAGAAGTAGTATGGGAGCGGCTGCTTTAACAACTTCAGGATTTCATATAAATCGGAATCGAATGAAGGAATTATTAGGTTTTGATACGATTATCCATAATGCTTGGGATGCGGTTTCAGGTGCAGATTATTTAGCCGAAATAGCAACAACTGTTCAACTAGCAGCACTAAATCTTGGTCGTTCTATTCAAGATTTCTTATTATGGGGAACACAAGAATTTGGTGCATTTAAGTTAGCGGATCCATATGTGCAAATCAGCTCAATTATGCCTCAAAAGCGTAATCCAGTTAGTCTTGAGCATCTTCGTGCATTGCTATCAAGCGTAGTAGGGGACACTCAAACGGTTACGTTGATGATTCATAATACACCTTTTGGAGATATTGTTGATACGGAAGATGACTTACAGCCTTATCTGTGGAGAGCAATTGATAAACTACAAGGGATTTATCAACTATTAGCTTGTATATTAGGAACTATGACTGTCAATCGAACAATCTTACTAAAACGAGCGCAAGAAAGCTTTGCTAATGTAACGGAACTTGCAGATACTCTTGTTAGAAAAGATGGAATTTCATTTCGACAAGCTCATCATGTTGTAAGTTCATCGGTGAAAAAGGCTATGAACAGCGATAAATCTTCATTGAAGGATCTAACTTTAAAAATTGTTAATGAACAGTTTACGCTTATTATTGGAAAACCATCATCATTAACGGAAGAGCAATTCAACAAATCATTGAGTCCAGAGCACTTTGTCAATATTCGTGTAATTGAAGGTGGTCCAAGTCCGGCTAGCATGAATATGGCAATAGAGCGATGTTTAGAAGAGCAGTTACAATGGGAGGAATGGTTACAATATAGGTGGAGTTTATTAGAAGAGGCATACACTGAAGTGGAAAATATAATTGAGAAATGGATGATATAGCATGAAGCAAAAGATGTACCCTTTACTTGCTATTGATGGTGGTGGCACGAAAACACTTGCTGTATTAACAGATTGTACAGGAAAGATTATTGGAAGAGGTAAGGCTGGTGCAAGTAATTATCATGGAGTGGGGGAAGAGAGAGCAAAACAGTCTTTACAAGTAGCGATTGAGGAAGCCATTAACAACACGGAGATGAATGAATGGGATAATAGAAGAATAGAAAGAGCAGTATTTGCTATAGCAGGGATTGATACAGAGCGAGATGAAGGAATAGCTAAAACAATCGTTGAAGAAGCTTTGAAGAATCTGTCTATTGAAGTAGAAACATTATACGTAGAAAATGACTGTCTTTCTGCTATGCTTGGAGCAACAGGACAATGTCCTGGAGGATTGATGATTGCTGGTACGGGCTCAATTGTTTATGCACATGATGGAAAAGGTCATATTGTGCGAGTAGGTGGGTGGGGGCATCTTTTAGGGGATGAAGGAAGTGGATATTGGATTGGTATGCAGGCCATCCAAATAGCAATGAGGATGCATGATGGAAGGGAACAAAAAAGTGAATTATATACACTACTCTTAAGGCATTTTGATTTTGATTCAGCAGAGGAATTATGTGATTGGATGTATAGTTCACATTTTTCGGTAAAAAAAGTAGCCAATCTTGCTGTCATAGTTCATAAAGCTGCTCTTAGTGGTGACAAGATTAGTGAAAAAATTTTATTACAGGCTAGTGAGCAATTAGCTGAGTTACTGATTACGGGTTTATCAAAGTTACAAATAGTTAACTGTCAGTGGCGAATCATATTGCAGGGGGGAATTTTGCAAAATAATGATTTTGTTCAGCAAAAAGTCATTCAACTTATTCAAAAAGAAATAGTCCATGTAGAATTTTCATTTGTTAAAGAGGAACCTATTTCATATATTATTAGGCGCGGACTCATGTAGTGTTATACAAAGAAGGGCGATAAAAAAGTCACAGCTTTTTTATCGCCCTTCTTACACTATATTTAAATCTTAAACGAGCTTTTTAAAGAAACAATTTGGTTGAATACAGGTTTTTCAGGAGTAGATAATTTAGGATCTACATTGAAATAACCGTGACGGAAAAATTGAAATTTATCTCCAGCTTGTACATTTTTCATGTTTTCTTCAACGAAGCCATCGTGTATTTCTAATGAATTAGGATTAACTTGCTCTAAGAAAGATTTTTCTTCAGAGTCTTCTTCGTCTTCTTGTAGAAGAGGATTGAAAAGACGGAATTCAGCTGGTACTGCTTGTGTAGCTTCTACCCAGTGAAGAGTACCTTTTACTTTACGTCCTGTAAATCCAGATCCACTCTTCGTTTCAGGATCATACGTACAATGTAGCTCAACAACATTTCCATTTTCGTCTTTAATCACTTCTTCACATTTAATGAAATACGCATGCTTTAAACGTACTTCATTGCCAGGGAAGAGGCGGAAATACTTTTTCGGTGGGTTTTCCATGAAATCTTCTTGTTCAATATAAATTTCACGTGAGAATGGAATTTGTCGCATACCCATTTCTGGATTTTCTGGGTTGATCTCTGCATCTAGCATTTCTACTTGTCCTTCAGGATAGTTGGTAATAACAACTTTAAGAGGCTTTACAATACCCATTGTACGAGGAGCTTTTAGCTTTAAGTCTTCACGTACGAAGTGTTCAAGCATTTGAACATCTACAATACCAGATGTTTTAGCTACACCAATTTCACGGCAGAAGTTGCGAATACTTTCTGGTGTATAGCCTTTACGACGTAATCCAGAAATAGTTGGCATACGAGGATCGTCCCAACCATCTACAACACCTTCGTCAACAAGCATTTTTAGCTTGCGTTTACTCATAACTGTGTCTGTTAAGTTTAAGCGACCAAATTCATATTGATGCGGAGTTGCTTCTGTTTCACAATTTGCAATTACCCAATCATATAGTGGTCTTTGATCTTCAAACTCTAATGTACAAATAGAGTGTGTGATACCTTCAATGGCATCTTCTAATGGATGAGCGAATGCGTACATTGGATAGATGCACCATTTGTCACCAGTGTTATGGTGGGTAGCATGTGCAATACGATAAATAACAGGGTCACGTAAATTAATATTAGGTGAGCTCATATCAATCTTTGCACGTAATACTTTTTCGCCATTACCGAACTTGCCATCTTTCATTTGTTCAAAAAGTTCAAGGTTTTCTTCAACTGTACGGTTACGGTATGGACTTTCTTTACCTGGCTCCGTCAACGTTCCGCGATATTCACGGATTTGATCAGCTGTTAAATCATCAACATAAGCTAATCCTTTCTTAATAAGAAGGATAGCTTTTTCATACATCGTATCGAAGT
The DNA here is from genome assembly GCF_000321185.1 of Bacillus sp. AP8. Taxonomy (NCBI): domain Bacteria; kingdom Bacillati; phylum Bacillota; class Bacilli; order Caryophanales; family Bacillaceae; genus Bacillus; species Bacillus sp. AP8. The sequence goes on along the minus strand of NZ_CAPG01000065.1, from coordinate 11,603 downwards.
AGTCAGATGCGAAGAATAAATTATCCCAATCGTATCCTAGCCATGTTACATCTTCTTTAATTGCGTCAACATACTCTTGGTCTTCTTTAAGGGGATTGGTATCATCGAATCGCAGGTTCGTTTTTCCTTTAAATTCATCCGCTAAACCAAAGTTTAACACAATACTTTTAGCATGACCGATATGTAAATATCCATTTGGTTCCGGTGGGAAACGTGTTACAACAGTATCGTGTTTACCGCTTTTTAAATCGTCTATAATGATTGTTTTAATAAAATTTGAAGCATTTGAAGTATTTTCGCTCACGTTATTTAACCTCTTTCGTTCATCGACATTAGTAGTTCAATTATATAAAATTTTTTTATGTAATACAAAAATAGATATGCTTTTCTTGTTTTAGATGTCCTATGAACTTACTCATTTAACATATCAAAGAAAACCTTTCTCGATTCACCTATCAATCGGGAAAGGTTTTCTTGGTTATAAATTGTATCTGTCAGGTTTGTATTTGAACAAATTTACAGTTTAGTAAAACGATCGAAAAACTCATCTTATTCTCACACAAATGGATATTCTCTAGATGATACCCCTAATCTTCTGTTCAGAATGAATTAGTTTCTCGTGATTTTCTAAATAAACTTATTGAACTGGATCGTTTGCCCATGCAATAACAATTGTACCTTCTCCAGAATGTACAGAAACTGTAGAGCTAAGTTCGGAGATATCTACATGTAAATGAGGATATTTACTTAGTAGTAAATCCTTATATTCCAGAGCTTTATTTAGGACGTTTCCGTGCATTAGATAGATTTTATCGATAGTGGAACTTTTTTGATAGGCAATATCAAAAAGTTCAAGCAATCTTTTAATAGCTCGTTTTTCTGAGCGAACTTTCTCGAATAATTCAAATTTCCCATCCAAAATACGAATAATAGGCTTAATGTTAAGTAGGTTACCTAACAAATATTGTGTACCTGACATTCTTCCGCCTTTATAGAATTGATCTAAATTACCTAGAACCATATAATTCTCTATTCTATAGGCATCCTTGCGTAATTTTTCACTGATTTCTTTATAATCTAATCCTTCTTCTTGTAATTGCATTCCTAGTTCGATTAAACGAGTAATAGCAATTGCCATCGCTTTTGAATCGACTACTTCAAGAGGGAAATTCGCTAACTCTGCTCCTGCTTTACAGCTTGCTAAAGTTCCACTTAAATCAGCCGAAATATGAATGCCAATTCCTGCATCATATTCTTCTTTTAGTTTTTCAAATAGTTCAGCAAATCTACCTACTGAAGGCTGAGAAGTTTTTGGAATTTCTTTATCTTCACGAATATTCTTATATAATTGTTCTGTATTTAAATCGATTCCATCTTCATATGTACCAGTACTGAATGTAATACTTAATGGAACCACATAAAGATCAGGGTGGTTTTGTAATTCATCTGGAATTTCAGCAGTACTATCAGTAATCCAAGCAATTTTTTTAGTCATAACATTTATCCTTTAACATGAATTTTAGTAATTAATATAACATGTAGTTTAATTTATTATTTAGTCTAGTTTTAATATTTTTCTTTTCAAAATACAAGATGTATCTAGCTATTATTGTACTGCATTTAGCTAAAGTTCTCTATTATTTCGTTAAAGAAATGTGAAATATTATAAAATCATCTAGATTATTTCTTAACAAAAAATGAACATGTTGGATAAATATTTTATAGCATCATACAATTTGTTGAAAGAGTTGAAGAAATTCAGATTTATATTTCTAAGCAGAATAAGTAGTTATTAATTAATTTCGTGGTTCGTTATGCCAAATAAGAGCTACAGTACCTTCACCGGCATGAACAGCAATTGTAGAGCTTATTTCTCCTATTATTACTTTCAGATTAGGATATTTCTTGTTTAGCTCCTCTTTAAATTCAAGAGCCTTAGACTCAATATTTCCGTGCATAATCTGGATGGAATGAATAACATACTTCTGATAGGATTCGTCAAAAAGGGTGATTAGTTTATGTAGGGCTTTCTTTTCTGAACGAACCTTTTCAAATAAACCAAATTCTCCATTTTTTATTCGAATAATGGGCTTAATCTTTAATAGATTTCCTAAAAGGTATTGTGTGCCAGACATTCTTCCACCTTTATAAAATTGATTTAGATTACCAAGGAGAATATAATTTTCATTTTTTGTAGCATCTTTCCGTAAAAAAGTGGCAATATCTTTATAATCTCTTCCTTGTTTTTGCATATCTAATCCTTTATACAAAAGCGTTGTGATTATATAGGACATAGCAGTGGAATCAACGATTTCAACTGGGAAATCAGCTAAATCTGCTGCTGAAGTACAGCTAGATAATGTGCCACTTAATTTACTTGAAACATGAATAGCAATAGCTGCATCATAATTGTGTTTGAGCGTATTAAGCAGTTCAACTATTTTTCCCACTGAAGGCTGTAGGAACTTCTTTTTCTTCGTTTAATTTTTTATATAATAAATCAGTTGTTAGGTTGACACCATCTTCGAATAATTCATTTTGGAAATTTATGCTAAGTGGAATGACATATAAATCTGGATGCTCTTTTATATCTTCTGGTAAAAATGCAGTACTATCAGTAATCCAAGCAATTTTTTTTGCTGACATATCATCGATCCTTTAATGTATATTTTCCTTTTGTAATGCAAATCAGATGTATAATTTGTTAGTATGTCCAAAATTAGTCATTTACAAAAGTTATTAACATCTATTGTACTTTAATTACAGTGTTTATTTTGGATAAAATGGCAAGCATTAGTGAACAAATTGTGATATTACAGAAAATATCTAGGATTGAGAAGCAAATAAGATAAGAAATTGGCTATCGGAAAAATACTGATCTTTCTGTATAATTAAAAAACAAATAAGAAATGAGGAGCAAATAGATGAGAGACTTAGTGAAAAAACAACTAGAATCTTTTAAAAAAGAAAATGAAAATAGAGCAAGACTATTAATAAAATGTCCCGATCAACCAGGGATTGTATCAGCTGTATCTACTTTTTTATATGAAAATAAGGCGAACATTATTGAATCGAGCCAATATTCTTCTCATCATGATAGAGGTACTTTTTTCTTACGAATGGAATTTGAAATTCCTGAATTATCTAAGGTCTACAAACAGCTAGCGAATGATTTTGAAGTAGTAGCTAAAAGCTTTAAAATGGAGTACTCGTTTCGATCAGCTTCTCATCTAAAACGTACGGCTATATTTGTTTCAAAGGAACCACATTGCTTACTGGAACTATTGTGGGAGTATCAAAGTGGAAATTTAATGATGGATATTGTGATGGTGATTAGTAACCATGAGGATACGAGAGAAACCGTTGAAGCGTTAGGCATTCCTTTCTATTACATTCCAGCTAACAAAGATATTCGACAACAAGTAGAAGAACAACAAATCAAGATGTTAAAGGAAAAAGATATAGAAGTAATCGTATTAGCGCGATATATGCAAATCCTAACAGACCATTTTGTAAATGAGTTTCCAAATCAAATTATTAATATTCACCATTCATTTTTACCAGCCTTTATAGGTGCTCGTCCATATGAACGAGCCTATGAAAGAGGTGTTAAATTAATCGGTGCTACCTCTCATTATGTCACAAGCGATTTAGATGAAGGTCCAATTATTGAGCAAGATACAAAACGTGTCGATCATCGTGATACGGTTGAGCGACTTAAGAAGATTGGACATACAATAGAAAGAAGTGTTTTAGCTCGTGCATTAAGATGGCATTTAGAAGATCGAGTAATAGTTGAAAAGAATAAAACCATTCGCTTTTAATCTGGGTGCTGACCATGCCAACAATTTCTTTAATTAGACATGGGGTTTCTGTCTGTGATATGAGCAGCAGATTGACTTCAAAGCAATATAGTAAATGGGTAAAGAAGTACGATGAATCTGGAGTTCTTCCCTTTGATACTTTACTAGAAGGAACGCAGGAAGCAATGTCGCTTTCTCAGGTTGTTTTGACTAGTAATTTAAAAAGGTCAATTGATTCTGCCTTTTATTTAAAGAAAGATTATGAGTTTCAAACTCATTCGTTGTTTCATGAAGTAGGGATTCCAACAGCCTCTAATATTTTTTTCTTGTACATGAAGCCGAATTCTTGGAATATCTTCTTAAGAATACTGTGGCTACTTGGATATTCAAAAGATGTTGAATCATATAGATTAGCTAAAAAAAGAGCCAAGCTTGCGGCAGATTATTTAATCGGATTTTCCCATAAATATAATCATGTAGCCCTTGTTGGTCATGGCTTTTTTAACAGAATGATCGCAAAACAATTAAAAAAAGAAGGTTGGCAGTCCGTAGATTCTTATGCCGATGGAAATTGGGGTTGCACTACCTATATAAAATAATGCTCGGATAAAGAAGGTCTATTTACTTTTTAAATAGGCCTTTTATTTTTGAGCTAAAAGCGTAAAAAATCAAAAGGACGGTGTCGGTTTTTCTTAATCTCTAGCTCTAGCTCTTAGCCCCTCGAGGTCATAATATAAGCAGTTCTGAAGGTCAAAAAGAACCTTTCAAGGTCCCCCCGTGTATTATGCGTGAACGGAGGCCTACAGGATGTAGGTCACTAAGGCGTTGCCACAGGAAGTGGCGTTGTTAGCCTTTGTTCATTTTTTTCAGGCGCTTGCGCTTTTCTTAGTTTAGAGCAAGATACGTCGCAAGTCTTACAGCAAAATATAGCCAAGGTCGATTATGAAAACGTTCAATTAAAGATAAGATAGAGACATGAAAGGAGGAACGGAAAATGAAAAAATTCGGGTTATTACTAGTAGGAGGTATTGCAGCGATTGTCTTCTTAGCTAACCTAGGACCAATGCTTGCATTAGCTATTACATTAGGTATTGCGTATCTTGTCATTAAGGAGTTTTTGAAAGCAAAAACAACAGGATCAAAAATTGTATGGGGGATTATTGGTTTACTTTTCATCAGTGCTTCCATCTCAAACATTCCATCAATTATCGGTTTAGTAGCGATTTTTGTTATGTATCTAGTTTATAAAAACTGGAACAGTACAAAAAAAGTAGAAGTTGTAAAGAATGATGATCCTTTTGCAAATTTTGAAAATGAATGGGCAAATTTAAATAAAAACTAATAAGAAAAACGTAAGTCCGAGTTTAGCTCCGAAAGGCTTAAAGCGGGATAAAAGAAACACGATGAGTCCGTAAGGTGATGGAGCTAGACAGTAGTCAAGATTTAAATGAAGTAAATCCTCATATTAAGACAATAAACTATAGATAGTAAATAAAAAGGAGAGACCTAATTATGTCAAACTTATTCACTCGTATTAAATATGCAGTAGCAGCAGATTTAAATAATATGCTAGATCAAAAAGAGCAAAAAAATCCAATGACGATGTTAAATCAATATTTGCGAGATAGTGAAAAGGAAACAGAGAAGGTTCGCATGCTTATGGATCGTCAATCACGTTTAAAAGATGAATTCTTACGTGAATTAAATGATGCTAAAGCTTTAGTGGAGAAACGTGCATATCAAGTTGAAATCGCCTCAAAAGCAGGTGAGGTTGAATTATATGATTTTGCTCTAGCTGAAAAAAATCAATATGAACAACGTGTAGAACGTCTTCAAAAAGCTTTAGATGAAACAACGAATCATTTAGCACAATTAGAAAAGAAATATGTAGAAATGAAGCATAAGTTGAAAGATATGCATTTGAGAAGATTAGAAATTATGGGCCGTGAAAATATTGCCCGTGCTAACTATCGCATCAATCAGGTGCTAGATACGAAGCCTGAGTGTGATAAATCATCTGCTCGATTTGAAGAAATGGAACAGTATATATCTCGCATGGAAGACCGAGTAAATAAAGACTATTACCATAATACAATCGATGCAAGAATTGCGGAATTAGAAAAACAAGCAAAAAACAATGAAAGTGATTCAATTTTATAAGTTAAACATGTTATTCTAGTAAAGGCGTAGTATATTTCTGCGCCTTTTCCGTACATATTAACTTTGGAAGGGAGGGGACACTCGTGGCATTTAAATCAAAGTCAGATTTACTTAACTGGATCATTATATTTGCGGTTGTACTACTGCTAATTGAGGTTACGTTTTTTGATGGAGGTCTCCTTTTTTCTTTATTCATTTCAGCCGTACTCATTTATTTTGGTAAAAAGAGATGGCATAAAACAATTGGGAAGCTAGCTCTAATGATTGGAATTATTAGCGCTGTTGTAACGGTCGGAAATATGATGACATTCAAGTTATTTTTGTTAGCCTTGTTAGGTGTCCTTATTTACCGATTTTTTCAATCTAAAAAGCATCCAACTATGTATTCACCCGTGTTTCCAGATAACAATAATACAAATATTCCTGAAGAAATTCACCGTAAGCAGTTATTATTTAAGAATGCTATTCTAGGTGGACAACAAACACCCGATACTGTTTATGAATGGGAAGATATTAATATTCAGTGTGGAATAGGGGATTGTATTGTAGATTTAAGTAATACAGTTCTACCTAAAGGTGAAGCGGTTATATCTATACGTAATATTGTTGGGGCAGTTAAAATTTACGTTCCTTATGAAATTGAAGTTAAAATAGAACATTCTGTTATTGCAGGTTCCGTATCTATTTTTGAAAATAATGAACAACGATTATTTAATGAAAGTCTTCAATTTTTTACATCGCAATACGAGCAATCACAGCAAAAAATTAAAATTATAACTACTTCTGTTGTAGGAAATTTAGAGGTGAAGCGTATATGAGTATTTTACAACGCCAAGTCGTGTTGAGTATGCTGTATTCGTTTCTCCTCACTTTGTTGTTTTTAGGTATCTTTTTGTATGTGTATCCTGTAAAGCCGTTGAAAGAATTATGGGATAAAGAAATTATGGATATTCCTTTCATAGTCTTTGTTCCTACAGTCAGCGTTTTGGTAGGTGGAATATCAGGAGCAGTCATAGGGTATCAATGGAGAAAGCGATTAAGTGATATCGGTGGTAAGCTCTTAGAATTAGAAAGAGGCAAAATTGTAGCTGCTTCTGATAAAAAGCGTCCTCTTGAAATCGAAAACGTGTATGAAAAGATGAATAAATTGCAGCAACATGTAAAAGAACAAGTAACTATTTCGCAAAAGCTGGCAAATGAACGTGCAGAAATTCAAGAAAAGCGTGTACAGGAAATTGTATCACAAGAAAGAAATCGACTAGCAAGAGAGCTACACGATTCCGTTAGTCAGCAATTATTTGCAGCATCTATGTTGATGTCTGCCATTAATGAAAATTCGTCTAATGAAAATCAAAATGGTAAACAGCTAAAGCTAGTAGAAGAAATGATTCATCAATCACAGCTTGAAATGCGTGCTTTATTACTGCATTTGCGACCAGTTCCGTTAAAGGGTAAATCTTTAAAAGAAGGTATGGAGGAACTGCTTGTGGAATTAATCCAGAAAGTTCCGATGAATATTACTTGGAAAATAGAAGAAGTGAAGCTAGATAAAGGTGTAGAAGATCAGCTATTTCGGATTTTACAAGAATCCATTTCTAATACATTACGCCATTCTAAAGCAGAGACACTTGAAGTTCATCTAGTGAAAAGGGAAGGTACGATTATTATGATTGTATCTGATGATGGAGTTGGTTTTAATGTAGAGGCATCAAAGGCTGGCTCTTACGGATTACAAAACATGCATGAACGCGCTCTTGAGGTTGGAGGCATATTGAAAATTGTAAGTGTCATTAATAAAGGCACTCGTTTAGAAGTAAAAGTTCCTGTTATAGCAAAGGATGAAAACGATGAAAATTAAAGTATTATTTGTAGATGATCATGAAATGGTAAGAATAGGAGTATCAGCTTATTTGTCTTCTCAACCAGATATAGAGGTTATCGGAGAAGCTTCCGATGGAGGGGAAGGTGTAGAGAAGGCACTTCAATTGAAGCCAGATATCATTTTAATGGACCTTGTTATGAAAGAGATGGATGGAATACAAGCAACAAAAGAAATCATTGAACAATGGCCTGAAGCGAAAATTATTATTGTGACAAGCTTTTTAGATGATGAAAAAGTGTATCCAGCTTTAGAAGCAGGAGCAACAAGTTATATGCTGAAAACCTCTAAAGCTAGTGAAATAGCAGATGCTGTCCGCTCTACTTTCCATGGCCAATCTGTTTTAGAGCCTGAAGTAACAGGGAAAATGATGCAACGCATGCGAAAACCTCAGAAAAAAGAATTACATGATGAACTTACAAATCGCGAGATGGAAATTCTGTTATTAATGGCTGAGGGGAAAAGTAATCAAGAAATGGCAGATGAGCTTTTTATTGCTTTAAAGACAGTTAAAGTGCATGTTTCCAATATATTAAGTAAACTAGAAGTACAGGATCGTACACAAGCTGTTATCTATGCATTTAAACATTCATTAGTTGAGTAGGAGGAGCGAAAGTTTATGAAGAAATTTGTTATTTTTGATTTTGATGGTACGCTAGCCGATGCAAAACAAGTAGTATTTGACACGGTCAATATATTAGCTGGTCAATTTGGATTTCCACCATTATCGGAGGACCAAATGGATCAGATGAAGAATGTTTCTTCAGAACAATATCAATTAATTGCGAAGGATTTCTACGCACTATATAAACAATCTCTTCATAAAATCCAGCTGTTCGATGGCATTAGAGAAGTACTTCAAACATTAGAGCAAAAGGGCATTGGTATTGCTGTTATCTCTTCAAATGAAGAGAGTAATATTCGTGAGTATTTTGAATTGCAGGATATTGAAAGTATTAATGAAATCTATACGTCTAGTGATTTATATGGAAAAGATGTAATGATTGATCGTTTCCTTGAGCAACATCAATTACAAAAACAAGACGTATTATACGTAGGGGATGAAGTTCGCGATATTCTTGCTTGTCAAAAGAGTGAAATTGATATCGTATGGGTAAACTGGGGATATTCTACTGAGGAAGACGTAGAGACCATTAAGCCTACTTACTATGCAAAGACTCCAAATGATATTGTGAAATACGCACTTCTTACAGCTTCTACATCGAATGCTTAACGGAGGAACTACATGAACAACGAAAAAAATACGATTATTCAAATAGCTTCCTTATTAGAGGAAGCTTCTATTCCTTATACATATATTGGAGAGGCAGCTTTATTTATACAAGGAGTAGATCTATCTATTGAACATACTGAACTGCTTGTCCAATGGGATGCTTTTACTAATTGTTATAACTTATTTAAAGATGCCGCGCGCTCACCAATTGAAAAAACACCGAAAAGCGCCAAATTCCAAGTCCAAGTCGAAGGCAAAAATGTGACTGTACGTTGTCTTTATAATACTACAATCAAAACAGATCCATATCGTATCTCTGTTAAATTAGATGAACATACAGTTTGGTGCAAGTCTTTGTATTGTTACTTATATGATGACCATTTATCTTTATATAAAGAAATTATTATTGCTCATTTACAGCAGAAGCAGCAGGCTTTTACTGAGCATAATGAGAAGGCTTGGAATCAAAATAATTACCAAGCACTTATTGCCCGCTATGGTGAGCCAAAACATATGGCAGAAAAAATTAAAAATAATCCTGAATGGAGACTTTATCCGTTTCTGAAATATATGCCGAATCTTGAAGGGAAAAAAGTGTTACATTTGTTAGGGTCAAATGGTGTTAAAGCAACAGCTTTAGCATTATTAGGAGCACAAGTAACCGTAGTTGATTTTTCGAAAGAAAATGCGATGTTCGCACAAGAATTAGCGAAAGAAGCAGATGTATCCATCAACTATATTGTGTCGGATGTATTCTCTTTACATATAGAGAAAATGGCTGATCAATATGATTATGTATTAATGGAGCTTGGTGTTTTGCATTATTTTATTACACTTGAACCTTTAATGAATTTGGTTCGAGCACTTTTAGCTAAAGAAGGATTATTTGTTTTGCATGAATTTCATCCTATTTCGACAAAACTTATTTCATCTACAGGTAAGAAGCATAAGATTGTTGGAAATTATTTTGATCCAACATTACATGAGCAAACGGTAGCCTTTTCTAAGCACATGCCTGATGGTGTTCAGGAAGAGCTTTTACAAACTGTTCAAAGAAAATGGACCATTGGGGAATTGGTTACATCCGTTGCTTCTTCAGGTTTATGTATCTCTGTACTAGAAGAAGAACCAAATCATAAACTTCATGATATCGGATTACCCAAAACGTTTACACTCATATCGAAGAAATAATAAAAGGTATCTACCAAGTTGTAAATCGGTAGATACCTTTTGTGTTAAGATAGACCATTGCTGTTTTTTCTTGGAATAGATACCAGATTTGGTGCGGAATTACTGTCCGGCAAAGCCTTTTTAGCCCATAAAAGTTACACAAACTGGATATGGTACCGACACTTCTGATGGAAGCAAGGTTAGTTTACCACTCTTTGTATTTCGTTCAAATAAAATAAGATTATGAGATTCTTGGTTCGAGGCAATTAAGAATGACTCGGTGGGATCTAGTCTGAAATCTCGTGGCCAATCTCCTTTGGTTGAAACATGTTCAATAAAAGTAAGTGTTCCTTTTGTTGCGTCAACTGAAAAAACAGCGATGCTATTATGACCTCGATTACCAACATAAATATATTGACCATCAGATGTGATATGTATCGCACTTCCTTGACTATTTTCAGTAAAATCATTTGGAATGGTACGGATATATTGAATCTCTTCAAAGCTACCATTTGAAGCATCATAAGATAAAGCGATGACCTCGTTACTAATTTCGGTCATTACATAAGCGAATTTCCCGTTTGGATGAAATGTAATATGTCTAGGACCACTACCAGGACGAACAGTAAGGCGATTTTTTTCTGTTAATTGCTGATTGAGTAATTGATAGGTTGTGATTTCATCCGTTCCTAAGTCAACAGTAACAACGTATTTGTCTTCTGGTGCAAACCCTGCAAAATGTACATGTGGTTTTTCTTGTCGATCTTTATTAACCCCTGAACCTTTATGTTGAACAATCGAATGTGCGGGATGTAATTGTTGGTCGGATACTGCATAAGCTTCTATTGTACCTCTATGATAGTGAGCAGTAACGACCAATTTATCGCGATCATCTACACTGATATGACAAGGAGAAGGCCCTTCTGTTACTTGAATGTCTTTCAATGTTAGTTCTCCAGAATCATGGTTTATAGTAAATGTTGCTACGCCACCAGATGTATTTTGCTTAGCTACAGAATAAAGAATTGTACGATCTTTATTAAGCACGACATATGTTGGATTATCTAGTTCGGCAGCTAACTGTGGTTTGCTTAGTGTTTTCTTGTCTGTATCAAGTGTAAATCTATATATTCCTTTGCTAGCACCTTTTGTATACGTTCCTATATAGCCGATATATTTCACTTTTAAATCGCCCCCAAAAATATAGAATAATCTAATTATAGTATATGAGGAAGTATTTATCCCACTCAAACTCAAACTAATGCTAAGCCCTCTAGCCATTAACGGGCCGACAAGAGTTTGGGTAGATTGAAATATGATTTTTAGAATGTATCTGATAGAAATAACGTAAAAAAAT
>NZ_CAPG01000066.1:0-5202 GCF_000321185.1 Bacillus sp. AP8 | reverse complement strand
ATAAGCACATTTTACTGACTTAACTTAGTTGTGTCCATAAGACTATACTAGCTCTATTACATAATATATGTATTTACATTAAGATATTTAAAACAAAGTAAAGGAGATTTAAATGAAAAAACAGCGTAACATTATTTTATACATTGGTACATCAATTGATGGCTATATTGCAAATGATGATGGTACATTAGAATGGTTAGAATCAACGGAAGTAGAAGGGGATTCTGGCTACAATTCACTGCTTGAAAGAATAGATACGGTTGTGATGGGAAAAGGAACGTATGATGTCATTCATGGATTTGATATGGATTATCCTTATAGTGATTATAAAAATTATGTGTTTTCTAATTCTGTTAGTGGATCAGATGAATATGCCTCATTTATTAATGAAGAGGTCAAAACTTTTATTGAAAATATAAAACAAAAGCCTGGTAAAGATATATGGTTAGTTGGCGGAGGGAATTTAGCCCGTGAATTTTTTAAAGAAAATTTAATTGATGAAATCCAACTAGCCATTGCACCCATTATTTTAGGGAAAGGAATTTCCCTCTATACCGGAGATGATATTACGCAAAAGTATACACTAACGAAAGTAGAAAAATTAGGTCAGCTTGCTATGCTTCATTATATAAAAAAATAATCTTTACCATCTTTCCTATTTTTGATAAAGGAAGAATGATACCTTTTCAACTACATTTTTATTAAAAGCCGTTAGAAAATTAATAGCTGCATAAAGAAAGACTGTCGTTAAGGCAGTCTTTCTTTATGCAGCTAAAGCTAACGGGGGAAGTTAGCTCAATGAGAAATAAATTTTGTATAAGGTTTTATATTCTAAGAAAATAAAATGGTTCTAAAATTAAAAACAATGAAAACTATAGTTAAATAAAACAGAATGATAAAGAGTGTTAAGAAATATGTTTTTTCAGAAATGGTAAAGTAAAGAGAAATTATCACCAATAGACTAAGAATGAGAATAATTATATTTAGTGGATTAAGCAATGAACCTAATATGAGTAAAAGAATTAGAAATAGTATTATAAAAAAGATGTATTTATACATTAAATGGCTTACCACCTTTTAAATAAATATTATATTCATCATGCCACGTTAATTATTAAATCATTAATAGTTCTTAGATAATGTGTCTTGTGAAATCTATAAACCAGCCTTAGTAGACTGGTTTAGGATTTTATCTATTATATAGTATTTAATTAAGCAGCATTTTTTTAAATAGATGGAAAAGTATCAAGCGATACATTTCCATGAGATTCTACATTATAAGGTTTTTCTGAGTTGTTGATATCAACTTTAAATTTAAAGGATTTAGTTGTATCTATTTTAACAATGTAATGTAAACATTCGCCTTTTTTTCTAATTCGTTAACGTCTGTTAGTTTATATCCACATCCATTGATTATACGAAATGCGTCATAGGATAACGTTATATGCTTAGCACTTTCTTTTCGAGTCAAGTTTATCATCTTTCATTTTTATCAATGTTAGTTGAATATTTTATCATGACTAATTAGTTAGTTAAACTGGTAATTAATGTAATTTAGCGGTTGGGAAATATAAGAATTATTTAGTTTCATGTTGACCTATTATGTGAAGGAGTTTTTGCATGGGCAAAAGAATAGAAAAATTAGACGATAGTGCTGGTCTTTAGGAGATCAACTCCTGTGGAACAGCACGAAACCAAGACCCTTTTTATGTTATGATAAGCTAATAAAAAATGTAACAAATGGAGAGGAGAAAATGGTAGAAAAACAAGAAAAACTGCTAACAATCGGTGAAATTTCAAAAATAATGAATTTACCAATTCGCACCTTTCATTATTACGATGAGATAGGCGTTTTTAAGCCCATTTATATTGATAAAAAAACGAATTATCGTTATTACAGTGAGTCACAACTTCATAGTTTAGATTTGATTAAGTCCTTGAAGTTTATCGGAACGTCGTTAGAGGACATTAAGTATGCACAGTCGTTAACACCGAAGCAGCTAGTCGATTTTTTAGCAGAACAGGAGCAACTTGTTAAGCAAAAAATGAGGCAAATGCAAGAGGTGCACTATACGCTTTTAAAGACAAAGAAACATTTAGAGGAACAAATTAGTATACCGGTATATGAAGAAGTATATGAAATGGATATGACCTCACAGCGTATTTTAGCGATCAAAACCTCTGATGCGACCATTTTGTATACACCGGAAAAGTATTTTAGAGCTTTAACTGAAACACTAGAGCGTGAAGGTAGTGTTATGAATAGTCGTTATGGAGGGATTTTTCCACTAAAGCAGTATGAGACGATCAATGACTTTTATTACAATTATCTTTTTACGCCATTGTTAACCGAGCGTTATTTAGAAAAGCTTGCACCGGGTGTAGAGGTGCTACAAATGCCAGCAGGTCGTTATGCTTGTATAGCGTTTATTTTTAGTAATGATATGTATGTAGCATCATACAAGAAGCTTTATGACTATGTAACTTATTTAAATCTAGGTGCGAATGCGAAAGTATTTGAAGTATTAATGCCGACAAGCTATTTACCAAACAAAAAGTCCGAGTTCATGGTAGAATTAAAAATTCAAATAAAATGAACAATCCTCTTGACCTTACAGTTACTGTAGGGTTTATATTTTGTTATAGCAAGTTAAAAAAAGGAGGATTTAGTAATGGGTAAAAAACAAAAAATTTCGCTCAGCATTTTACTAATGAACTTGTTTATCGCCTTTTTAGGTATTGGCCTAATAATCCCAGTATTGCCAACTTTAATGAATGAATTAAATATTAGTGGTGCGACAGTTGGATTTTTAACAGCTGCCTTTGCGTTAACACAATTGATTGTTTCACCATTTGCAGGTAAGGCTGCAGATAAATTTGGTCGTAAAATCATGATCGTTCTTGGCTTGTTTGTATTTGGTTTTTCAGAGTTTTTATTTGGTTTTGGTAAAACGGTAGAAGTACTGTTTATATCTCGTATTTTAGGTGGGGTAAGCGGGGCGTTTATTATGCCAGCAGTTACAGCATTTATTGCGGATATTACGGACATGACTACACGTCCGAAAGCACTTGGCTATATGTCAGCTGCGATTAGTACAGGTTTTATTATTGGCCCTGGTATTGGTGGTTTCTTAGCGGATATTGGTATTAGAGTGCCCTTTTATACTGCAGGTGTACTTGGTGTTGTAGCAGCGATTTTATCAATTGTACTATTATCTGAGCCTGACCGTCAGGAGATGCCAATGAATAAAGCTGCAGCAGGGAAACAAAGCATCCTGAAAAAAATAATGATGCCTATGTTTTTAATTGCATTCATTGTTATTTTTGTTTCATCGTTTGGTTTGGCAGCATTTGAGTCGTTCTTCTCACTATTTGTAGATCATAAGTTTAGCTTCACGCCAGGGGATATTGCGATTGCCATTACTGGTGGTGCGATTTTAGGTGCCATTTTCCAGGTGGCACTGTTTGATAAGCTTACAAAAATGATGGGTGAAATCTCTTTAATTCGCTGGAGTTTAGTGCTGTCAGGTATTTTAGTATTTGTTTTAACACTAGTGAATTCATATTGGGCGATTATGGCAGTGGTATTTACTGTGTTTATTGGCTTTGATTTAATTCGTCCGGCAGTTACAACATACTTATCGCGAATAGCAGGTAATGATCAAGGTTTTGTTGGAGGCATGAACTCGTTCTTTACATCACTTGCCAATGTTTTGGGACCGATTATCGGCGGTCAACTGTTTGATATTGACATTAACTATCCGTTCTATTTTGGAGCGATAGTAGTGGTTGCAGGGTTTGCGATTACGATGTTCTGGAAAAATCCGTTTGATAAAAAGCTGACACTAAAAGTAGAAACTCAAAAATACAATGGATAATGTGAAGCTATATAGAAAAGGCCTTTTCTATATAGCCTTTTGTCGTTTTCATTGCGCAATAGGCATAGTTGGACTAAAGTCACATATTTCATTAGTTTTTGATTATGAATAGATACTTCGGGATTAGATATTTAAATTTGTGAATATTTACACTTAATCGAACGGGGGCAGTAGTAAAAAAGAGCTGTAATTACAGCTCTTTTTTTATGCTACTAAGAGGCAGTTTAACTCAATAATCTACACAGTATATATTATGTGATTTAAATTCTAAGATAAAATCTTGATTTTAAAAGGTGTGAATTTTTCATGACAGTAAATAATGAAAGGTCTTATGTAGAGGGGATATTGCAGTGCAAATTGAAGGTATTGGAGGTGTTGGAAGTGAACTAAGATTTATGATAGCTGAAATAGAAGCACTATTTTTATATTCTCAAGTAGTAAAGAATAATTTATGAATATAGGATTTCTTTTCTACACAGAAAATCCCTCTAGAGAGGGAAATTTTAAAATCGTTTTCTTCTATGGTAAATACATGGACATGGATGAAAGTGCGGTACTACATGTACTATAGTGTTTTTCTTTACTATGTGTCTTGTTGGAGTAAATTGTGGAGGTAACATTTGTGTTGGACACATATTTGTATTCTGTGGTGTATGTTGAGGCTGAATTTGATTTTGCTGATACATAATGATCACATCCCAATTAATTCAGATAAGATATCGTATGCATCAAATGTTGGACGTGTACAGTTGTCTACCAAGATATAAATAAAACGTGTCTTTTATTGATGAATATTAGACCAATCAAGGTGGGGTGCCTAATTTGGAGAGAAATCCCCAGTCGCCCGATAGTGTTAATGCTAATCAGAAAACATTTAGTATTAGAACCGTACTAAATATATATGGAGTCTTTGCTTCACTTGGCTTAATATTATCCATAATTACAGTATCAATATCTTTAGATGGGAATTTGAAGCTGTATTTTAGTGAAGAGCATAATAGAGTCGAAAAAAATAAAGAATTTTTAGTATTCATTTTTTGTTCAGCTTTAATTTATTTTACATCAGTTAACTATTACTATAATCGTAATAAGAACTAGAGTTTATTTAGTTATCCAGTGCCGTATTTCTATATTAAGAGCTGTGATTAGCTTTTTTTATACAGCTATCGGCGAAGGTTAGTATAGAAAGAACTTATAGGATGACGTCATGAAACTGAGGATTTACAACGTTAAACATTTCGATATTTTTAACGTTTGCTATTTTTAAAAAAATATGTTATTCTAAAAAAGAATTATTTTTGTTCGGTTTCATCTTGAGAATGAA
>NZ_CAPG01000067.1:0-1878 GCF_000321185.1 Bacillus sp. AP8 | reverse complement strand
TTAATATTAGCTGATGAAAGACCCTCTTATAGGGTCTTTTTTTATTTCATTAAATTTTATAAGTAAAAAACCCCATTCAATTATTGAATGGGGTTTACATGCAACAAAAACTAAAACAAAAGTAATCAAAATGGTAGGTTAAGTATAACATAGTATATTCATAATCCCTAATCTAACATTTGTAAAAATAATATATATAAACATACTATATTTAATAGAGCTAAGAGGAGAGATTCTTCATTATGAAGGATCGTTTTTCTTATGTCACTATTTGGACAGGTTAGCTCAAGAAGGATTTTGAAAATCGAGCGGGAATATATAAGGAAAGATTTCTTTTAAAACCTTTTGCTAGCCGTCATAGTTTCTTTGTTATCACATTAACTTGAAACTTTGTTAAGAAACTTCCCTTTAATATATGAGCAACTAATATCTATATATTTATCTTATGAGGTATACGAACGGATTTTGAAAGGGGACTAAGAATTATGGATATTGCGAATAATATTATTGAGTGATAGTATAGTTGTTTAACTTACAATAAAGACCTTTAATAATAATAAAGTTGTTTAATCTTATTGAGCAAATAGAGCAGTTTAGTCCTTAAACCACTATGAGTAAAATTAATAAGGGGGAAACGATTATGACAAAGAAAAATAAGGAGTTGTCATTAGAACAACATGAAGAAATAATTCAAACTTTGAAAGCCCGTTTTGAGAAAAACATGAACCGCCATAAGGAACTTGAATGGGCGAAGGTACAGGCTAAGCTCGAAGCTAATACTGAAAAACTGTGGTCACTTAATGAAATGGAAGAAACTGGTGGCGAACCAGATGTTGTTGACCAGGATCAAAATACGGGCGAATACATTTTTTATGATTGTTCAGCGGAAAGTCCTAAAGGTCGCAGAAGTGTTTGTTATGACCGTGAAGCACTGGAGTCAAGGAAAAAACACAAACCAGAGAATAACGCTATTGATATGGCAGCTGCCATAGGCATTGAAATTTTAACGGAAGAACAATACAGGGAACTGCAGAAACTTGAAAATTTCGATATGAAAACCTCGAGCTGGGTGCAAACACCTGCTAATATTAGAAAACTTGGTGGGGCTATCTTTTGTGATCGTCGCTACGACACTGTCTTTATGTACCACAATGGAGCAGATTCCTACTATGCTGCAAGGGGGTTCCGCGGCTCTCTAAGGGTCTAAATTGTACATAGCCAGCTAAATATGAATTTGAGAACGGATCACCTAGGAAAAAGCTTTAATGTGCTTTACTTCTATATCAAGAGCTGTAATCAGCTCTTTTTTTGTTATGCAGCTAATGTGGAAGAGTAGTTGACCAAGAAGCCAAATATAATTTTATAATAATTCGTTAATAGGAGGAATTATTTGATGGAACAAGAAGGCTATGTATCATTATGGGTGGGAAAATTTAAATCAGATAAAGACTTCCGAAATTATCTATTAGGTTCATAACCGAAGATGGGGTCTATACCATCGGAATTTGAAAAGGATTTTCAAATTGATTATTATGATGAGGATTTTATAGAAGCTGAGTATTTTGATAGGGGATTAAATGAAGATGTTATTATTCCAAATCTTATAAAAAACCAAGGAGAAAGATTCACTCAAAGTGTTAATAGTATTATTTTGCTTTATAACGTTCAATATTACTCAAAGGGACAAAATGACTTGAATAATGTTAAATATATAGGAAGTATTAGATTTATATAGCTTTTTTATACTACCAAAGTTAATTTGTTATGGATCTACGTCAATATCCTGGACACGAAAAAATTAAGTTTTTAAGCAATCTTTCTAGCTGCTTCTTCCATAGCTTGAGGTGTTTTATATCCAATACTGCTGTGAATACGTCT
>NZ_CAPG01000068.1:0-2381 GCF_000321185.1 Bacillus sp. AP8 | reverse complement strand
GTATAGGTTTTTATAAAAGCCTGTTTACCATGATATTCATATTTTCTTACCCAATATTGAAGTTTACTTACATGAACACCCATTTCCTTAGCTATTGTATTACAACCTACATTACCTTCTAGATAACGTTTGACTGCGTGAATTTTTTCGTCATTCGTGAATTTTGCCAAAAGAAAAACACCTCCAATTGATAGATTGTGTCTAACAATTGGGGTGCAGTTCAGATTGCAGCTCTTTTTTAAATGGTACAAACGGGACAGGATAGTTAAATAAAGGTATTGTAAGCATTCTTATTTTATAAACAATGGTATCTAAGTAGGCTTTTTTTCATACTATATTTTGGGGGTGGAAAAATGCCAAGAGTTAAATACCGAGATGCAGACGTTAGTTTAATGGCAAGGATGATGAGAGCAGAAGCCGAGGGTGAAGGTGTACAAGGGATGTTATATGTTGGCAATGTAATTGTTAATCGTGCTGTAGCAGATTGTTTAGACTTTAAAGATGTAAGAACTATTGAAGATGTCATTTTTCAGGTGCAAGGAGGAAATTATTCTTTTGAAGCTGTTCAAAAAGGGAATGTATTTTATCAACGAGCGAGAGATTCTGAAAGAAGATTAGCAAGACGAAATTTGGAATTTTGGAGAGATCATCCAGCAAAATATGCCCTTTGGTATTTTAATCCATATGCTCCTTGTCCTCCAACATGGTACGATCAACCTTTTAGTGGTCAATTTAAAAATCATTGTTTTTATGAACCAGCAGCTGGAACATGTGAAAGTGTTTATAACGGTTAGGTTGTATAGGAGCTAGTATTAATTCTGGAGTTTATTGGAATTTTGCCTTTTTAATGCTGCTATGAATAACGAATAAACATTTTTGTTTGTAGGTACTGGTTGGTAACCAACAATAGTCATTCAATGCAACTATTGTAGGTAATGTAACAGTTATTCGTTGAAGAAAACTCCAAACCATAACCGTAGGCTATTTTTCTTAAAGGTTATTTTGGAGTGCGTTTCAAGAAATAAAAAGGGAACTTCCTGTTTAGCTGGTGTTCCCTTTTATATATCAAACATTTAGTAATAGTAATTTAATCAAGGAAGCAAGATTGTGAAAAATTGTAATTAAACTAAAGAGGGCGATTCTTAAATAAGAGGAATCGCTTTTTTGTATGAAAATAAAGAGGGAGTTGAAGAGTGTTATTTAACTTGTGTTCAACAATGGACCATATTGTTGAGAATTTCTTAAAGAGAGTTAGTTATTTATGTTAAAATATTGCGGGTGAAATCAGACTAACTCATAATAATTTTTAAAATATCAAGCAAAGTAATTCAGAGATGAAGAAAGGAGAGTACTATATGGAAAACGTATCAAATGTAGATAAGATAGAATCAATAAAATCTTTAAAATCGACAATTGGCAAACTCAATACTGCCTTGTCCCAGATGACTCAAAAAGGAAAAAAGGAGCAAATACTACCTTAGTAAACGGCTTAAAGCTACTTGCATCGGTTTAGCAGTGTTAGAAAATGTTTGGAATCAAAGACCCCATCATTACACCTTGGAAGAATTAGCAGAGGCTCGCAATGTTCTTACTGGTTTATTTCCGTCAATTGAAAAAATCTATGTTAAGTTAAAGGCTGGTAGTGCCCAAACAACCCTGATAGAAAGAAGAATTAAATCGTTGGAATTAGCTATTCAAGCGATTGACGATCTTTCCAATAAATAATTTCTAACTCAATAGAGTAACGTATGCAATAGCAGAAGATTAAAGCTATCATGTTGGCAGCTTATTTTGTTATGGAATACCCGGTATAGCATTCCTATAATGAATGAAAATGAAGGTTATGATTTTAATTTCGAAAATTACAAAGTTTGTGGTGATATATATTTAAACAAATAGGTTCTAGAGCTAAAGATCAGAGCTCTCATTGAGCAGCCTTTTTGTTATTCAACATCATGAAAAATTGCTTGAAGACTAAAAATTGATAGTGTTATAAAAATTCGAGAGTACTGAACATTCTGTAGACGAAATACTTCTTGTTAAATAAAAAAACCAGCCTAAAAAGGCTGGTGACAAAGGAGATGTTACTTTGAAAAAGCTTGGTTCAATAATAGTATTTAAACCTTAAAAAAACATTAAAAATAAAAATGTTTGTATGATAAAAATAATGTCGCAGGACGTAGATTATGTCTAATAGAACGGATCTTATCTTACGGGGCTAACGAGCAGTTTTGTTCTAGAAAGAACTTATAGGGATAGCGCCAGGAAAATGCGGATTTACATTGTTAAACATTTCAACCCTTTTTAACATTTGCTATTTTAAAAAAAGTATGTTATTCTATAAAAGAATTATTTTTGTTCGGTTTCAGATTGAGAATAAA